>JAKVCR010000269.1 GCA_022448985.1 Roseibacillus sp. | reverse complement strand
CTCCAGTCCCTCCGGAAACGAAACCTCGCTTTGCAAACTGTCCCCCGCGTTGTCATTCTGCTGGAGGAGGTTCCCGTCAAAGGAAAAGACCGCCAACTGGGTATCGAAGTCGGAGCCAAAGGTGTTGAAGTCGAGAGGACTACCCTCACCTGCAATAAACCCCAGGTTAACCTTCACCTCGTCCGGAAAGAGAGCGGGCAATACGTTAAGGTTCAGGGAAAACGTGGAATCGACCGGATTGAGCGCACCATCAAAGCCCGAAAAGCTCTCGACCACCAGATAGTAGGTGCCCGTCCGGAGAACCACCGAGGACTGCGCGGGGGCCGGCCCGTCAAAGAATTCGTACCAGATCCCCTGCTGGGCAACGGTTTTACCCAGCTCCGCGTCAAATTCGGTACGCAATCCCTCTACCAGGAAAAAATCGGGATCCCCCTCGGCAAATTCAACGTCCTTACTGAAGGTAAGGTTGGCAGGGGCGGCGAGGGTAAACTGCATGACATACTCGTTACCCCAATTCGCCGTCGGGGAAAGGACCAGGGGCCCTCCGGTCAGCGTGTCCGCATTGTTACGTCCACCCGTAACGACCTCCGGGGGGCCGGGATCAACGACCAGAGCGGTGGTTCCCGATATCTCCATGTTGCCCTCGGGCAACGTCCCCAGATCAATGTCGACCTCATAGTCGGCAACAGCGGGAAGAGTGGCTGCGAGTGTGATGAGCAGTCCCTGTGCAGTACGTTTCATGGCATGAACTTTGATTTAAGACGTGGATGGCAAACCTGCCGAAGTGCCCCCGGGCCTGCAAGCACGGTTTTCTCCAAAGAAACTGCGGCGATAACCTCTCCAGTCAGGCGGGAAGTGCCCTTGGGAGGCCGCGGAAATTTCCCTAGTTTCCGATGTTGTAGACCGAATTATGGATCTCGCGGACCACCTCCACGCCGCCGCTCCCGCGGGTCTTGCAACGAATGGACATCCCCCAAGTGGGGGCCAGTTCCGGCACCGTCAACGTCACTGACCTGCCGTCCGGGCTCAGGGCAACCTTGCTCACTTTCCAGCGCCGTTGGTTATGGTGACGCGATCCATAGTTCCTCGTGCGCTTGAGATCCCAGGCCTCAATGGCCCAGGCCTCGGCGTTCTCCGTAGTGGCCTTGTCGAGGGGATCGCTAAATGTCACCTTCACTGTCTGCGGCGCAGTGGTCAAACCCACCGGAACATGCGCAGACTTTCCAGTCGCCCGCACGCGGTAAAAACCACCGGCCTGCCGCTGGTTCCCGGCCCAGGCGAACATCCCACAGGCGTAGAGCTGACCATCGCCGGGATGAAAGCGTCCCCGCATCACCCCGGTCGGAAACTGCTTGAAGGGAAGCTGGCACATCCCCCCCTGCACCTGCCCCTTCACCTTCTCATGCGGGACCACGTAGATCTTCCCGTAGCCGTAGGAAAGATTGAGGAGAGAACCGCGCAGAGACTTCCAGGCCGAGTCCTTCGGCACCCACAGCAGTTCGGCCGGGGAACGATCGAATCTGTTGGTGATCCAGCACAGGGGCGCCGTCATGGCCGAATCCGAGGAATCGGTAATACTGTGGTAGCCGAACATATTACCGTAAAAGTCGTTCTTCCCCGTGCCTTTCACCCAGTTGATACGGTTCTTGGGATTCCAGTGACCCTCCTGGTCGGTCACGATAAAGGTCCCATCCGGGTTGAGACAAACCCCGTTCGCAGCACGGAACCCGGTGGCAAGAATATCGGTCTTGCTCCCGTCCCTGCTCACCCTGAGGAGGGTGCCGTGGTGCGGGACCACCGCAGTCAGGGCATGGCGCGCCGACTTGGCGTAATAAAAGTTGCCCTCGTCATCGGTCTGCAGACCCATCGCGAACTCGTGGAAATGTTCGGTTACCTGGTGGTCATTGTTAAACACCTCCACGTAATCGGCCTCCCGGTCACCGTTGTAATCGTGCAGAAGTGCGATCATGTCGCGACAGCCCACATAGATCTGGCCGTCCACAATCCGCAATCCCAGCGGTTGGAACAGACCCGAGCAGATCCGCTGCCATTGCAACACGCCCTCACTCTGGTCGATACCGTCCACGATCCACACATCGCCATTCCAGGTACAGACCGCCGCACTCTTGCCGCCCTTGAAATAGTCAAACCCGGATGTTCGCATCCAGGACTGCCAGGGATTCTCAGCCGGCGGAGGCGTGTTCAGCACGTCCACCGCAAAGGGGCCGTCATCCGGTCCCCGGGCGATCCTGGTTACCAGCCTCCCCTGAAAACGCGGCTGCGGTTTCCGCCCAAAGAGCTTCTCATCCCCCGCTCGCGCCGCCTGCACTTCAATCCCCTCTCCGATCACCACGCGATAGATCTGCGCCACCTTGCGGGCCGGGAAGACATGTTCCCTCTCGGTTTCGAGCCGCATCCGAAGAGGCTTCTTCCCCGGCCCGACCTTCATGACCCGCACGAAGGCCTCCGCCCCACCATCCCACTGGGGCACTTCCTGAATCTCCGTCTCTCCCACCGTGTAATCGATGACCGCCTCCCCTCCCGCGTACTGAAGCCCCCGGAATTTCACCCATTCCCCGGGCAGGGGGCCGTAGGGCTTGTTATCACGCCCCAGAATCCGCGAATCCTCGTAGCCACCCTTCACCGGGTTGGCCCACATCGGAACATTGGGAAAGACAAACTTCTTCTCGCCCACGATGCTGGTGTGCGTGCCGTGCGACCCGTCAAAGGCGATGCCCCTCCAGTCGACAAACTTGTCCCCCGTCCACGCCGCTGCCAAGCGCATCGTATCGTGATCGTAAAGCATCCACGCCTTGCCTGCCGCCACGCCACCCGGTCCATCATCCACCCGCACGGTCATGCCTTTCTGGGCAATGTTTCCCCCTTCGACCTGCATCGTCCAGAAGAGGACGTTCCCGTAGTCCTGGAGGACGTACTGCGGGGCCTTCCTGGGCCCCTTGCGTTCCTCCACCGTGCTCATTCCCCGCGGCAGGAGGGCCAGATAGTCATCATTCACCTCCGCGAGCTGTCCTTCATTCCTGTCCTTGAGGAAGGCTTCCCGCACATAATGGATCACATCGTATTTCTGTGCAGTGGTGTACTGCGGCTGCGGCACCATGAGCCCGTAGCCACGCTCAAGGGTCTGGAACATACGATAGGGATCGTTCCCATTCTTGAACTGTCCCTGGTGGAACCGGAGGGCGGTCGGAAGCGATCCTTCCTTTTCAATCGTGCCATGACAGGTCACGCAGAGCTGCCCGTAGACCGCCTTCCCCCGGGCCAGGCTTTCCTCGCCCCAGCTGCGCACGAGGGCTGCATGATCGGCCCTCTCCAGCGGCTGTATCCTGGCACTGCGCAGGCTGAAGTCCGCCCCAGCCTTCAGTTTCACCTTGGTGCCATAGCCCGGGAGACGTCCATATTTCACTTCCGCCAACCTGCGCGGCTTGGCTTCCGGCTTCGACTCCCCTCCCGGCTTCCAGTTGTAGTCCGGGGTGTTGACGGTGTCCTGCCGACCGCCTGAGAGCGCCTTCACCTCCGCGAGGCTGAGAGCCCGCTTCCACCAGCGCACATTGGCAATCTTCCCATCCCAACGACCCCCGAAGTCGGCCGTCCCTTCTCCGATCTTGAACACGTGGCTGTCTACGTCGGGGCGCATGAATTCCCGGTTGGCCACCTCCAGATTGCCATCGACAAAAAGACGCGCGGTCTTGCCGTCCATCTGCAGGACCACCACATGATCCTTGCCATCGTTGACCCGCTTGCGGCCCTCCATCTCACCAAGCCACCCCACGTCGTAAACAATCCTGCCATCACGCAGGAAAAGCATTTTACCATTCTCGACCCACTTCCCTGCCGCAGGCGCCTTGGCCACCAGGGGCCCATTCCCCTTGGTCCTGAACTTCACCATCACGGTGAAATCACGATCAAACCGGAAGATCCCTTTGGAATCGGCCGCATTCGCGACCACCGCCCCGGCCGCAACCTTTCCCGCCGGAGCCGAACCCTCCAGGTATTCACCCTCGTTGACCAGCTTGCCCTCGTGCCAGACCCGCACCCGCGCCGCCTGCCCGATGGCATGTTCGTAGGCTATTTCCACCCGCCGCTGTGCACCTGCCGGCAGGTCCACGGCATGATCTCCAAAGACAACCAGCTGGGCCTTGGAGGACTCGGCAGCATCGTAGTTGAGAAGCACGCGAAAGTTCGAATAGTCCTTCTCCGACTCAAGCGCGCAGGGACCGGCTGTCTCCGGAAAGAGAGTCTCGAGGGTCTTTGCCAGCGGGAGGGAGGTGGGCGCGCTGGGAACCTGGGCCGGAAGCAGGGTAGACTGCGCAAGCGCCAGGAGGGAGATCGGGAGGAGGGGCGACAGGAAACGATTCACAATTGATGGGATATTGTTCCCCGCCCCTTAGCGGAGATTCTTCCCTCCGCCAATGCGATTTCCAGCGTGCTCCCGTCACGTTTGCGTGACCCCGGCACCGATCCGTAGTTCAGGGCCTCGCCCCAATCGCCCTCACCCGCACCACGTGCACCTTGTTCAGACCGTCCTTCCGTTTCCCGAGCCGGAGAAGTCCCTCCCCGCAGGTGATCCAGCTCTCATGGTCACTGATGTGACAAACCCCGGAATTCCCAAGCGTCGCCCCCTGCTCTGGCAGCAGGATCCGTTCCGTCCTCCGAATCACACAAAGGCGATCGGGATCGACCTGCCCGATGAAGAGCGGGGCCCGGTGCCGGAAGACATGGTCATTTCCGGCTCCCCGGCGGGTGTAAATTAGAAAGAGCCCTTCTCCAATCCTCACCCAGTGCTGCTGCGTGTTGTAATTGCCCAGGGGCTTCCCATCATCGAAGGTCCACTCCCGGATCTGCTCGAAAACCAGACCGTCCCGGCTGCGCGTCACATAGCCGCTGTGATCCGCCCGCAAGGTGAGATAGAACCACTTTCCGTGCCGGGTGAGCGAGGGTTCATAGAGCCCACGGTCCCTCGGGATGTTGAGCTCCGTGCCATGCTCCACGTAGGCCATCCGCTCACCATCGAACCTGCACCTGGCCACCACGCTCGTATAATTGAATTTCCCGGGGTCGGCCATGTAGCGGACCGGCAGGAGGATCTCACCGTTGGGCAGGTCCACCCGCTGCGTGTTCCCCGCATTGGCCGCCATAATGACATGACCACGGTGATCCTTTTCCGGCATCTCGAGAAAACGCAGGGGGCCCCAGGAACCATCCGCGGGATTCATCACCGCATAAGACACCCTCTCCCGCCTCCGGTTCTCCTTTGTCCCCCCTTCAAAGTTGAACGTCTTCCCGGTCGCAATCACCTTCCCGGAACCTGCATGATAGGTCGGCCAGAAATCCCCTGCGCAAACCTCGTAACCATCCGCCTGCCTTGCCCGCTTCAGGGACGGAATGACCTTCGGGATGCTCCAGGTCTTTCCTTCATCCCGGCTCACTGCCTGATAGATGTCATGAAAATTGTGCACCCCTCCCCGCCCGGTCTCTGACATCGTGGTAATCCACATCGACTTCCTGCCCTTCACTCCTTCAGATGCCGGGACGAAAGCTGTGCGCGCCTGCCACCAGTCCCAATCCCGGTCCCTCCCGGGGATGGCGGTCAGCAACTCAATCTCAAGCCCGACCGGCTGCACCTCCCGGGCAACAACCGTTCCAGCTGCCACTGACAGAAATAACAACCCCGGGACAACGGACATCAGCAATCGGACACACATCACAGGATCCTGATTACAGCACCGCCACCCTCTGGCCCACCGAAAACATTCGATCGCCTGTGCGCAGGGGGGCGTTTGACCCGCCCCGAACCGAAGGCCGCAGGATTTGGATTCTCCACGGACTATTCGGATTTGACCGCAAGCAAGGTATCGCGGACTCTTGGATACTGAACAACCCCCCATCGGATTCGTCCGATCACCCTCTCCCATGAATCCCAGGATCCTTTTCCCGGTGGGCACCCTGGCCCTCGCTTCCGCCTCCCTCCCGCTGCACGCTGCACAGTACGGCCCCCAGGTTTTCAACCAGCCCAACGGCACGACCGATCTCGGTGATGGCACCACCATTGCCAGCAATGACAATTCCGCCGCGGTGGAGGGCGGCGCCCTGATCCTCACCAGGGACGGGACGACCAACACCCACGCTTCCCTGCGCATTCCCGCCCTGGCCGCCTCCGCGCAGGGGTGGACTGCCTCCTTTGAGTTCACTCTCGCAGACCAGCCCGGAAATACCCCGGGAGAAGGCTTCTCGTTTTCCTATGGCGCGATTCCGGCCTTCAACAATAGCCAGGGCAGCCCAGCTGCCGCTGACGCCCACGGTGCCGGGGAAGAAGGATGGGGCGCAGCCACCACTCACCTCGCCTTCGAATTCGACACGCGTGACAACGGGGTCGCTGAACGGGGATTCAACATCTCGCGCAACGGGGTCGATCTCGCCTTTGAAAATCGTATGATCCTCACCGACGGACAGACCCTCGGAGGATCGGTCTGGCTCTCCTGGCACCCCTCCAACGGCGCAAGCATGAGCGTCGACCTCGGGGAAGGATTGTCACCAGTTTTCACTAACGTGGCCACCCCCGGCTTCGCGGGAAACAACAACCATGTCTTCGCCCTCGGTGCCCGCACGGGCAGCGCGACCCAGCACTTTGAAATCGACAACCTGCAGGTCACCACCACCCCGCCCGGCTTCATTGTCCTGCCCACTCCCGTCATCTCGGAGTTCATGGCGGAAAACGGGAGTACCCTGGAAGACGAAGACTGCAGAAACACGGACTGGCTGGAACTCTTCAATTCAACCGCCAACTCCATCAACCTCGAGGGCTGGTACCTCACCGACGATCCGGACGAGCCTGCCAAGTGGCGCATCCCGGACCTCCCCCTCGATGCCAATGCGCGCACGGTCATCTTCGCTTCCAACCAGGACCGGACCGAGGGCGAATTGCACACTGATTTCCGCCTGGACAAGAATGGAGGCTACCTGGCCCTCGTTAAACCCGATGGCGTGACCGTCGCCTCTTCCTTCCTCTACCCGCCCCAGATCGAGGATATCTCCTATGGAACCCTCGGGCCCGGGCAGAGCACCGGATCCTTCCGCAATCCCACCCCGGGTGATCCCAATATTGCTCCCCAGGGCAGCTTCCTCCTGGAAAAGGTCATTTTCTCACAGGACAGCCAGGTGATCACCGGGCAGCTGAACCTGGAACTGAGCAGCCCGCTCCCGGGAACTACCATCCGGTATACCACCAACCACGACCCCAACAACCCGAGCTGGCGAACCTACACCGGCCCGATTTCCATCCGCGACACCACCCGGGTGACCGCCCGCCTTGAGCAGGCCGGCAAGGAACCCGGTCCCCTGCGCGACCGCACCTTCATCAAGCTTGGCACCAGCATGCAGAGCGTGCGCTCGAACCTGCCCCTCGTCATCATCGACTCCTTCCGCCGCAATATCGACGGTGAGTCGAGCTCCAATTCACAGAACCCAAAGCGCCCCGTCCATGGGATCTTCATCGACGTTGACCCTGCCAGCGGGCTGGCGAGTCCAACCGATCCACCTGACTTCGAAGGCCGGGGAGGGATGCGCGTTCGCGGACAGACCTCGTCCGGCTTCGCCAAGAAGCAGTATTCCTTCGAGACCTGGACCAGTGAAGGAAATGACAAGAACGTGAGCATCTTCGGATTCCCTGAGGAGTCCGACTGGGTGATCCACGCGCCCTACTCGGACAAATCCCTCATGCGCAACAAGATCGTCTACGAGACGAGCCTGGAGATGGGCTACCCCGCCAGCCGCACCCTCTTCTGCGAGCTCTATTTCAACACCAACGGAGGGGATGTCTCCACCGCCGACTACCGCGGGGTCTACGTCTTCATGGAGAAGATCAAGCGCAGTGACGGCCGGGTGAACATCAAAAAGCTGGAGAACTGCGACAACGACAATCCGAAGGTGAACGGCGGCTATATCTTCAAGAAAGACAAGGGCCAGTCCGTGGACGTCACCTTCAACACCAAGAGGGAAGGCCACAACCTCGCCTTCGTGGAACCGGACCAGCCGACCGGGGACCAGCGGGCCTGGCTCGACTCCCACGTCGACCGCTTCGAGGACACCCTGTGGGGCAGCCGCTTCGACCACCCCACCCGGGGATACCGTAGCTTCATCGACGTGCAGTCCTTCATCGACACCCACATCTGGGTGGAGGTCTACAAGAACATCGATGGCTACCGCCTGAGCAGCTATTTCTACAAGGACCGCGGCCGCAAGATCGTGGCCTCCCCGGTCTGGGACTACAACCTCTCCCTGGGGAACGCGGACTACCTGGGGGGTGAGTATCCAAATGGCTGGTACTACACGCAGCTCAACAGCAGTGCCTATCCCTGGTACAACCGCCTCTTCCTCGATCCTGAATTCAACCTCCAGTACTGGGACCGCTGGTTCGAATTACGGGAGGGCATCTTCGATACCGGGGCCATGATGGCGCGCATCGACAACCACACGTCCATGCTCAACGCCCCGGCCCGGCGCAACTTCCAGAAGTGGCGGATCCTCGGAAACCACCTCTGGCCCAATGCCCGGAGCTGGACTCCCCCCGCTCCCCTGCCGGGAAGCGACCGCAACCTTGCGGGAGCCCGCAACCGGCGGACCTTCGGCGATGAAGTCGACTGGATGAAGGGATGGCTCACGGCCCGCCTCGCCTGGATCGACGACCAGAGCGACAACCCGCCGGTTTTCAGCAGGAATGGCGGCATCATTCCCGGCGGCACAAGGCTCACCATCACCAATCCCAATTCCGGGGGAGGACAGATTTTCTACACCACCGACGGCAGTGACCCCCGCCTGCCTGGTAATCAGAGCATAACCACCCTGCTGCCTGCGGAATCGCAGTGCCGTTACATCATCCCGGACTCGGAAATCGCGGGCTGGAACACGGTAGAGGGACCCGCCAACCTGGCGAGCTGGAACACAGGCCGGGCTGGCCTGGGCTACGAGACCAGTCCCGGGCCCTACGCCCCCCTGATCAACACGAGCCTGCCCCCCGGCACCACCAGCACCTACGCCCGTTTCGAGTTCGAGATGGCCGCACAGTCGACCCTCGACGCCCTGGGCGCGCTCAACCTGCGCATGCAGTATGACGATGGATTCGCCGCGTATCTCAACGGCGTCAAGGTCGCCAGTGCCAACGCACCGGACAGCCCGGACTGGAACTCGGTGGCCACCGGTATCCGTGAGGGAGAGGGGGCTACCAGCATCCACACCATCAGCCTCAGCTCCTTCAAGGACGAGCTGCGGGTCGGGACCAACGTGCTCGCCATCCAGTCGCTCAACTCCGGGGTCACCAGCACCGGCCTGCTCTGCAATCTGGAGATCCTGGCCAGCAGTACGGATGACGCGCCCTCCGCTAGTGCCCTCCTCTACAGCCAGCCACTCACCCTCAACGGATCACAGACCGTGCGGGCCCGCGTGAAGACCTCCTCGGGGTGGTCTCCCATCCAGACGGAAGCCTACCTCCTCAACGGGACTCCGGCCGGACCGGCCAACCTGGCGGTGAGCGAACTGAACTATCGCCCCTCCCCGGGGGACTCGGAGGCCCGCCGCGGATTCGACGAGCGGATCGACTTCGAGTACGTCGAAGTAATGAACATCTCGGACCAGGCCGTAGACCTGAGCGGCGTGGCCTTCACCGACGGAATTGATTTCAAGTTTGATCTCGGGGAGATCCGCTACCTGGCCCCGGGAGAACGAGTGGTCGTGGTTTCCAATCGCGATGCCTTCAGCCTGCGTTACGCCCGTCTGGCGTCGGGCTTACGCATTGCCGGTGAATACAACCAGAATCTCAGCAACGACGGGGAGAATATCACCCTGAGCGCCGCGGACGGGTCCGCTATCCGAAGCTTCACCTACAACGACAGGGACCCCTGGCCCGAACTGGCCGACGGCGACGGACTCTCCCTTGTCCTGCGCAACCCTCTGAGCAACCCTGATCACTCCGACCCCCTCAACTGGCGCTCCAGCGCCGTGGTCAACGGTGCGCCCGGCGGCAGTGACGGCAGCGAATTCATAGACAGGGACGCCGACGGGGCCAGCGACTTCCTCGAGTATGCCACTGCCCCGTCCGGCACCCCTCCTCGCCTGCCCAGCATGACAATCCGGTCCTTCGATCTCGGCGGGGGCGGAGGCAGTGGAGAGTTCATGACTTTCAGTTACACCCGCAACCGCCTCGCCGACGATGTGCGCTATACGGTCCAGCAGAGCCCCAACCTGAGTGACTGGTCTCCCGGCACGGAGGAAACGATGGAGCTCATCGAACGGATTGAGAACCCGGATGGCACCGACACCATCAGCTTCCGCCTCAAGAGGGAGGTGAGAGATGCGGAGGAGCTTTACCTCCGTCTGGCCGTCGAAAAGGACTGAATCCTTTTCCTGTCTGAACCATCGGCAGCCGCCCAGGCGGTCTGCATCTACATGGGATACAGTTAATCACCGCCACGCGTTGACCTGTCATTCCCAATGCTCCGCTCCCTAGGGAATCTGCACGTTCACGTTGTCGAGGCTGAGCCCGCTGAAAGTATCAGCACTGCCATCACTGGTGAAATTGAACTCGATGAGGACAGCCTCCCCGATCGCGGCCCCGGGAACAGACACCTCGATGGTGACGTAATCGGAATCGAAAACCGTCATGTCGATAGGCACATCCTCCCCAAGCTGGGTCTGGTCGCCGGAACGCAGGAAGCGCACGGAGGCGGTATCGCCAAACCCATCCGCATCCCGGAAGGCATCGAAGCTGAGCTGGGCGGCGGCGACCCCGGTGAGATCGATGGCCGGCGTGCGCAGGGAGATATCGGAGTCAATTCCATAGTCACCCAGTCCGGTAGACCAGGCATTGGCTGAGTCATCAGCCCCGGAGAGAGGGCCGGTCGAGCCATTGGGAGAACCCAGTTCCCACTGCGTGTTTCCGAAGGCGTCGTTGACGACCGTCGTCCAGCCTGCGGCCCCGGTTTCCAGGTCATCCGAGAACAAGGGTGGCGGATTTTTCTCCCGAACCGCCACGAACCCCTCCGCCGGGAAGGGCAGGGAAATCAGCCGGGTGTTGGTGCCGGAGGGATCAGCCGCAATGTCCTGCGCATCGACAGGCCCGGTCCACGACGCCCTCGGTGAAGAAAGGTCCGGACTGACGAGAATATCGTAGAATTTCCCCAGCGTGCTCTTCCAGGACAGTTCCAGCTCCCCGCCGGGCGCCAGGCGCACCGCCAGGCCAAGGGGATCCACCCCGTCAACCGGGCCAACCGGCGCACCCCCGGCAAGCTCCACGATCCGGGCCGGGGAGAGGGGAAGATCAAACACCGCCATCTCGTCGATGCGTCCTCCAAAGCTGTTGTTCAGGGTGTTGCCCTCCGCCCCGATGGTCACCACCCCGTTAAAGGCCTCGAGGGGTTCTCCCCCTGCCGCATCCGCCACCCTCACACCATCCACCCAGATTTCCCGGTTGCCCTCGTCATCCCGCTGGAAGACGAAGTGCTGCCACTGGTTGAGATTGACGACCCCGCCCACGGTGAGGCGCTGGGGCCCTTCACAACACCCGGACTGGTCAAAGTAAACGATTCCACCGCCCCAGGGCGTGTGGGCCTGGAACCCACGCTCACCCCCGGTTGCCCCCGGCGAGTGAAGCCAGAATGCGCTCGAGTTGCCGATCTGGATGTTGAATTGCCAGAAGCTCACCGCCATCGCATTGTTCTCGAAGGCAGAATCAAAATGGGTTCCCGGTTCAGCGAGGGCCGCCGCCCTGTTCGCCAGTCCCCCGAGATCGAGCGACTGTCCGTTGCCGAGGTGCCCATCACCCGCCGCGGACAGGACCGCAGGTCCCTGCAGCCAGAGGTCAGCACCATTGCCGGTCTGATCCTCCGTCTGGCCCTCGAAATCCCAGTAGACCAGGAGGGTCGGTTCCGGAACCGGGGGCACACTGTTGGGGTCGACCGGATCGAACGAAGCATCGATTTCGTCTCCATCGTCAAATCCATCACCATCGCTGTCGGCATCAAGCGGGTCGGTGCCGGTATCATTGGCGTCGACGAAGGTGCCGGTATTGCTCTCCACGCCATCAAGGAGGCCGTCGCCATCGCTGTCGGAATTCAGGGGATCGGTCCCGGCGGTGATCTCGGCACCGTCAGCAAGGCCGTCACC
>JAKVCR010000268.1 GCA_022448985.1 Roseibacillus sp. | reverse complement strand
CTACTTTAACAATGGCAACTGCGGAGCAGTCTTCACCGATAAGTCGGGCCGGACCTTCTATCTCGGGGGGACCTATGGCAGCCGGGGACCCAACTGGCCGGCGGACCACCTTTCCACTACCGGGAAGACCTCCGGAGATGGACATGTCTGGATCTCGGGATTCGCCGTCCGGATGAACCCCGACGGGTCCGGGGTCGAGATCGTGAGCCATGGGCTGCGTAATACCTACGAGCAGATCATCACCTCTTTCGGGGACATGTTTCAGAATGACAACGATGACCCCAAGGGGTGCCGCACCTCCTTTGCCCTCGAATATGGCTGTGCCGGATACTTCACCCGCGATGGCAGGCAGCGCAACAAGGCCGTGCGCCGGCCCGGACAGTCGTATGGCCGTATCCACTGGCGGCAGGACGACCCAGGAACCATGGATGCCGGGGATGTTTACGGCGGCGGCGCTCCCACCGGCATCACTTTCTACGAAAATGGCGCTCTCGGTGATAAATGGAACGGCACCCTGCTGAGCTGCGACACCGGACTCAATACCATCCTTGGCTACCAACCCAAGCCGAGGGGCGGAACGTTCGAGCTCAAGCGCTTTAGCTTTCTCACCAGCAACCCGGACAGGGACTACGACGGATCCGACTTCGTCGGCGGGGGCCCTAAGAACAGTAGCATCGACAAGGTCGCCCCCAGCTTCTTTCGTCCGAGTGACGTCACGGTAGGCCCTGATGGAGCACTCTACTTCTGCGACTGGTTTGACCCTCGAGTGGGAGGTTCCGGCCACATGGACAGCTCTTTCTCAGGAACCATCTACCGTATCGCCCCGCACGGTTTCAAGCCAGCCGTCCCCTCAATCGACCTCAGCACCATCGCGGGCCAGATCACCGCCTTACGCAGTCCTGCGGTAAACGTCCGCCACCTCGGATTCCGCAGCCTCCGGTCCGCAGGCACCAAGGCCTTGCCCGCCGTGAAGAACCTGCTCCA
Organism: Roseibacillus sp.; assembly: GCA_022448985.1. Lineage (GTDB taxonomy): Bacteria > Verrucomicrobiota > Verrucomicrobiia > Verrucomicrobiales > Akkermansiaceae > Roseibacillus_B. The sequence goes on along the minus strand of JAKVCR010000268.1, from coordinate 714 downwards.
GGACCAGAACCAGTGGGTCGCGGCCCGGGCCGTCTGGCTCCTGCCCTATCTCGGGAAGGAGGGCATCGCTACCTGTCTCGCTCTTCTGAAGGATAAGCGCTCCCAGTACCGGGTTCTTGCCTACCGGGCCCTGCGCCGGGCCGGCCAAGACATGATCCCCCATGCCCGCCTCCTCGCCCGGGATCCTTCACCCCAGGTCCGGAGGGAAGTCGCCCTCTCCCTTCGTGATCTTCCCGCATCCCGCACCTCGTCGATCTTTGTTGACCTCGCCCGGCGCTGCAACACCACCGACAAGAACTCCCTCGAGGCCATCGGACTCGGAGCCGCAAACCAGGAAAGCGCAATCTGGACAGCCCTCCATGAGGCTCTGCAACCGGGTCCGCCTGCTGCCTGGCCGGAGAGCTTCGCCCACCTGACCTGGCGCCTGTGGGGAACCGCCTCTCTCGATCACCTCAAGGCCCGTGCCACCGATCTCGCCCTCTCTCTCGATCAGCGGAAATTTGCAGTCGAGTCCATTGCCTTTGTCGATAACGAACGAGCCTCCCGGATAATGCTTGAGCTCGCCTCCGAGGGGTCTCCGGTCAAGGGCGAGGCCACCGCCTGGCTCCTCCGCAATGCTGCCGGCGAATGGGCCAGATACGACCTCGCAAAAGGACTCAAGGAACGGGGTATCTACGATCCGGAATCCATCGCTCTCGTTGCTGCCCCCGTCCC
>JAKVCR010000267.1 GCA_022448985.1 Roseibacillus sp. | reverse complement strand
GAACGGGCGCTTTGAGAATACGGCCTTCTGCCTTCTTGCCCCGGATGGAGAGACCCGCCTGTCCGGGACGGGTCGTAGCCCTGAGAAGGGGCTGCGCCAGGGTCGTGGTAACCGCAGGCCAAACCGGGGAGGGGGAGCCGGGCATGACGGAGTGGTCGAGGTCATGAAGCAGGTGTCCGAGAAATATCGGCCCAAGGGGTCAAAAGGGGGAGCCGTGCTGCAGGATTTCCATAGCTTCCGGCAGGCATTGAATGTTGCTTCGGGAGACCAGCGCCTGTTGCTTTATGTGGTAGCCCCGGAAGACGACCGCGAAAAGTTGCGGGTCAGCCTGCGGCCCCTGATGAGCGACCGGGAAATCGTCGGGAAATTTCATGCCGATTTTGCGGATAACGAGCCGGATGCCAAGTGGCGTGAGGCGGTCAAGGGCGAGCGGGGCCGGACGGGTTTCTTTGTGATCAGGGCGGATACCTTTGGGCAGACCGGAAAGGTGATGGAGGAATTACCCCTGGGCTCTGATCTGAAAGATCTGAAGGCTGCCCTTCTCAAGTCCAATACTTCTTTTGCAAAGACGGAAAAACGCAAGGTCTACCGTGACCACGTCGCGGAGGGGCGTCGCGCGCGAGTCCACTTCGAGAACGGGATGCCCTATGGGGAAGATCGTGATGCGGATGGTGTGATTGATCGCCGCGGAGGACGGGGGGCCCGGCCGGGAGGTGAGCGTCGTGGCCCTCCCTTTGGGCGTCGTGGTCCGCCAAGGGGTGAGCGTAGGCCAGAGCAGCCGCCGCAGCGCCCCCGGGCTCGTCCGGGAGGAACAGATTGAACTGTAGGGGTGGGATGCCGGGGAAGGCGGGGAAGGAGAGACGTTCTCACGATCCCGGCCAGGTGTCGGAAAGCCGGTAGCCCGCGGGCCAGGGATCCTCCGGATGCAGGGTATGCCGGGTTGTGCCGGTGATCCAGGCCCGACCCGAGACCCTCGGATGGATTGCCGGAATATCGCCCACGGTGGTGACGGAATCGATCCCGCAGAGGAATTCCGAGCCGATCAGGGAACGGGCACGATAGATATCTTGAAGGTTCATGATGCCCTTCCGGTGGAGAACTGCCATGCGCGCCGAGCAGCCTGTCCCGGTGGGGCTGCGGTCAATCTTGCCGGGACGAATGGCCACCGCATTCGGTCCGGTTAGGGTATCGCCCTCGCGTTTGAGGGGGCCCGCGAACTGACAGAAGGACAGGTGGCTCCATTCCGGGTTTTCCGGATGAACGAATCCCAGTTGTTCATTCGCAGCGGTCACGATTTTCATTCCCAGCTCGGTGAGGTCCTTGGCTTCGCTGGCCGCAAGCTCAAGGCCAAGGGCCTGCGCCTCCACGACCACAAAGCTGTCTCCCCCGTAGGCGGTATCCACCCGGAGGGTTGGCAGCCCTTCGATTTCCAAGGGCGCTTCCAACTTGGCGGCGAAGGAGGGAACGTTGGTGATGGTGATACGTTCCGCCCTGCCTTTACGGCACTGGGCTCGAACTTCAATCAGTCCACCCGGGGCCTCAAGAACGAGTCGGGTTTCCGGTTCGGTCATGGGAAGAATCCCCTGCTCAAGGAGGACCGTGGCGACGCAGATGGAGTTTGAGCCTGACATCGGAGGCGTGTCGGCCGGTTCCATGATGAGAAACCCCATGTCGGCTTCGGGGTGCTGCGCCGGGACGAGGAGATTGACGTGCCGGAAAACTCCTCCCCTTGGTTCGTTGAGGACGAAGTCGCGTAGCGACTGGTCCTGTTCAAGAAAGGTGCGTTGTTCCCAGAGGGTCCGCCCCGGGGGTGGCTCGATGCCCCCCACGATGACATCCCCGACTTCTCCCTCGGCGTGGCAGTTGACGATCTCGACCGTTTCCGGGGCAGACATCTTCCGGTGGGGGGTGGAGGGAAATGTCGATTCGTCAGGAGCCGGGTTCCGGAGTGATGGGAGCTTTTGCGGGTTTCTCGCTGAAGCTTCCGATCGGCCATAGTTCAAGGCGGCGGATAAAGCACTCGGCCCACTCGTTCTGGAT
>JAKVCR010000266.1 GCA_022448985.1 Roseibacillus sp. | reverse complement strand
TCTGGTGCAGGTAGTCGGTCATGGAGGCCAGTCCCGGGGCAATCACGCCGCCCAGGTAGCAGTCCTGCGTCCCGTTCCCTCCCACCACGTCAAAGGTGACCGCGGTTCCGAAGTCGACCACAATGGCGGGCGCTCCAATCCGGGCGTGCACGGCCACGGCGTTGGCGAGACGATCGGCGCCGATCTGTTCGGGACGGGGATAGTCAATGCCAATTGACAGCGCGCTCTGGTGCGAGATCTCGTGGAGGGGCCTCGTGGCAAGACCTTCCCGGAGGAGAGCGGCTTTCTCCGGGACGACGGAGGAGATGACGGAGGCATCGAATTCAAGGGCTTGCAGTTTTTCGATGAGAGGGGCCCCCAATTCCTGGGTGGGGACCCGTTGAATATCGTAGCTCTGCTGACCGGGAGCGCTGAGCGCGAACTTGGTGCGGGTATTGGAATTATCGATCAGGAGAAGCCGCATTGCTTTCCCGGAAGGAAAGCACCCGATAGCCCTCCCGAACACGAAAAAGGCTGTGAATTACCCGTAGTCCGGGCCATGGGCGGAGAGTTGGCACGCTCCTTGCTTAGTTTCAGGTTCAACTATTCGTGGATACGTACGGACAAATGACGAGAAACCTGAAAAAACTGATATTTGGAGCGCTGGCATTCCTGGCGCTGGTCGGAACTGCTGCGGCAGAGGAAGCGGAAGCCGCTACTCACGCCCCTCACTCTCATGGCCCCCTGGTCCCCGGGGACACCGCGTGGATGATCGTGGCCGCTGTGCTCGTTCTCCTCATGACCCTGCCCGGACTGTCACTGTTCTACGGCGGACTGGTGCGCAGCAAGAATGTCCTCTCGATTCTGATGCAGTGCTTTGTCATTGCGGCGGTCATGTCGATCCTATGGGTCGTGTTCGGCTACAGCCTGGCATCAACCGAGGGAGGCGAAGGCATGATGGGCAAGCTCATTGGAGGGACGGATAAAATGATGCTCAAGGGAGTGGAAGCGGACTCAATGAGTGGCAGTATTCCGGAGAGTGTCTTTGTGGTATTCCAGATGACCTTCATCATCATTACCCCGGCCCTGATCGTGGGAGCCTTTGCTGAACGCATGAAGTTCAGCGCGGTCCTGATTTTCACGACGCTTTGGGCAATTGGATCCTACCTGCCGATCTGGCACATGGCGTGGAGCGGCGTTGGCCTCTTTGGTGATTGGAGTGTGATTGACTTTGCAGGTGGCACGGTGGTCCACATCAACGCAGGAATAGCCGGCCTGGTCGTCTGTATCATGCTGGGTAAGCGTAAGGGCTATCCAACTTCCAGCATGGCTCCTCACAACGTGGCCTACACCGTGATCGGTGCTTCCCTCCTCTGGGTGGGCTGGTTCGGATTCAATGCGGGCAGTCAGCTCGCAGCTGATGGCACGGCGGGGTATGCGATGCTGGTGACCCAGATTGCCACTGCAGCTGCGGTCCTGGCCTGGATTGGAATTGAGTGGATTGTCTCCGGGAAGCCAACTGCAGTGGGAGCCGCCACCGGGGCGGTTGCCGGCTTGGTGGCGATCACCCCGGCCTCGGGATCAACCACGGTGACCGGAGCTCTCGTGATTGGAATCGCGGCTGGTCTGGTCTGCTACATCTTTGCGACTTCGATCAAACGCGCCCTGGGCTACGACGACAGCCTTGACGTCTTCGGAGTGCACGGGATTGGCGGAATTGTGGGAGCGATCCTGACTGGAGTATTCCTGCGTGAAGTTCCCGAGCATGGCATCGGGGTTCAGGTAGGTGCCCAGATCAAGAGTGTGCTGCTCACGATCGTCTGGTCCGGTGTCGTATCCGTGATTGCCTTCATGATCGCCAAGGTGCTGACCAGGGGAGGGCGGGTCTCCGAGGACGAGGAGAACTCCGGTCTCGATGTCACTTACCACGGGGAGGAAGCCTACGGTTCGGATAGCTAGGTTTTCCCGGGAGGTTTTCATCGGCCCTCGACCGCTTTGCGGTCGAGGGCCGTTTATGTTAATAAGGGTTGAGCCAATAGCGTTGCGCTTCAGGCGCACTCTTGTGCCCTGAGGGGCGGACACGGCACCATGATAATAAACTTGGCAAAGCCCATACCGGGGGCGCTGGTATTCCTGCTCCTCATTGGCACTGCGGCGGCCGGGGAAGGAGACCCACCTCTCCCCGACTCCGGTGACACGGCCTGGATGATCACGTCCACGGTCCTGGCCCTTTTCATGACCCTGCCGGGACTGGCCTTCTTCTCCGGCGGGCGGGTTCGCTCCAAGAACGTGCTCAGCGTGCTGATACACTGTTTTGCGATTGCCTGCCTGGCCTCCCTCCTCTGGGTGGGCTACCTCTACACCCTTGCCTTCTCGGACGGCAACGCCTTCCTCGGAGACATGCAGCACCTCGTCCTCAATGGGGTAGCGGGGTTCGATGGCAGGGATTTTCCCGAGACCGTCTTCGTGATGTTCCAGATGGCCTTCGCCATCATCGCCCCGGTTCTCGTAGTGGGGGCCTGCGCGGAGCGCATTCGCTTCAGGGCGGTCCTTCTTTTCACCGCCCTCTGGCTCACCTTTGTCTACGTTCCGGTTGTCCACTGGGTCCGGGCTCCGGAAGGATGGATCCTCAAGGCGGGCACCCTTGATCTCGCGGGTGGTCTTGTGGTACACATCGCAGCGGGTTTTTCCGCCCTCGTCCTGGCCCGGATGGTCGGCCCTCGCCAGGGTTTCCCGGACAGCGTGCAACCGCCCCACAATCCCGGGATGGTCATGCTGGGAGCCTGCATGCTCTGGGTTGGCTGGTTCGGCTTCAATGCTGGCAGCAGGTTTGCGGCCAATGAAGGAGCCGGACTCACCATGCTGGTGACCCACATCGCGCCCGCCACCGCCAGCCTCACCTGGATGGTCATCGAGAAAATGAAGACCGGCAAGGCCAGCCTTGTCGGGATTGTGACCGGAATGGTTGCCGGGCTCGCCACCATCACTCCGGCCTCCGGGAATGTGGGACCGATCGGTGCGCTCATCCTCGGGTTCCTGGCCGGACTGGTTTGCTACTTCGCCTGCGGGATCGTGAAGGACAAACTTGGAATCGACGATACCCTCAATGTCTTTGCAGTACACGGGGTGGGCGGCTTGATGGGATCTCTTCTTGTCGCCGTGCTGGGGACCAGCACCTTCGGCGGATCCGGGGTGGAGAATGTCGGGGCCCAACTCAGGGCCCAGGTCGTCGGGGTGGGAGCCACCGCAGCGTGGGCAGTGGTTGGCACGGTGATCATCGTTTGGATCCTGCGGGCCACAACCGAACTCCGGGTCCCTGAGGAAGAGGAAAACCAAGGTCTCGACCAGAGTGTCCATGGGGAGAGCGCCTATTCCCTCAACCAGGATCCCCAGGCCTGATTTTTCCGCAAATTAAGTAAATAAAACTTAATGATAAGCTTTCTTTAACATTTTTGCTTTCCTTGGGGACATATTCTGTGCTTTTATCCCTCCCGTTATGAGACCTACACGAATTCTGGCACTTACAGGACTCTCCTTGTCCCTGCTTGGCACAGCTAACGCGGACATCGAGACGAGCATTGGCGCGGGTTATGCATCCGATTACGTCTTCCGCGGAAACAACAACGGAGCTGACCTCTTTGACGC
>JAKVCR010000265.1 GCA_022448985.1 Roseibacillus sp. | reverse complement strand
ACCCCGGCGATCGCAGAGCATAATGGGGTAACCCAGGTCATCACCACCGCATCCAAGAAGGTGCGTAGTTATGATCTCAGTAATGGAGAGATCATCTGGGAGGCAGAGGGGTTAACCGGGAACTGCATTCCGTCCCCGATTGTTGACGGCAAAGTGGTCTACTGCATGAGCGGGTACCAGGGCTACTCCCTTCTCGCCATTCCAATCACGGGAAAAGGGGATGTCACGGACTCCATTATCTGGAAAGCCGACCGCGGGACTCCTTACGTGCCGTCGCCCATGCTTTACGATGGCCTCCTCTATATCACCCAGTCCAATCAGAACATCATGACCTGCCTTGATGCCCGGGATGGCAGCAAGGTCATTGAGCGGGTGCGGCTTCCCGAGCTTGGAGACATTTACTCATCGCCAGTGGGGGCCGCGGGTCGGATCTACATGACCGATCGGAAGGGCACCGTTCTGGTCCTGAAACAGGGACGGGAAATGAAGGTTCTCGCGACCAATCAACTGGATGATAATTTTCACTCTTCGCCGACCCTGGCCGGGAAACAGTTGTTTCTACGTGGAACACGCTTTCTTTACTGTCTTGAAGAGGGAGGCGTGTTTGCCGGGAAAAAAGTCAAACCGGCACAGGTTCCCCCCGGAAGGAAGAAGGCTCCGGCTGCCAGGCCCCAGCCCCCTAAGTCGACTCGCGCGTTACTTGAACAGATCGCAAAACGCGAGATTCCGAAAGACTATCCGGGGGGCGATGGGCACCAGCCCTTCGTTGACGGGTGGTTTAAGAATGCCCCCCCTGAAAAGGCCAGAAGAGTGGGCCAGCTTTGGAAGGAGCAGGAACGCCTGTTTCCTGATATGAAGAATCGTGGGGCGTCATTTATCAGGATCCTCGACTATGTCCGAACCAGCGGAGCTAAGCCGACCTCCGCTAAGCCGCCCCAGGCGGAGGACCCCTTCGCGCAAGGCGAAGCCAATCCCCACATCAAGCGAAAGGTAAAGGCTGAGATTCGGAGGGAGCCGGGCAAGCCTGCCGGCAGGACGGGCGCCGTCTCCGGTCTTGTGAAAGGTGTGTCAGGGAAAGCGATGGGAGGGGTGATGGTCTCGGCGTTCGACGCTGGGCGACGCCAGAGCACTTCCGTTTTCTCCCAAGCCGACGGGAGCTTCCGGATCGACAGCCTGCCCGACGCCACCTTCAGAATTCGTGCTCGTCTGCCCGGTCAGAGCGACCAGTGGATCGAAAACGTGAAACTCGGCAAGGAGGCCATTGAAATCACGATGGAACCGGCCTCCGGCAAGGAACTGGAAGCGCAGCGCCCCGCCAGCAGTGCCTTCGCCCAACTGAAGTTCGAGAGCCCGCGTGACAGGTTGAACTTCAAAATGATGTGCGCCTACTGCCATCAGATTGGAACACCGGGGTTTCGGACCCCGGAGGAGCCAGTCGATTGGCAGACCATGATCACGAGAATGGATGGCTTCGGTGGTCTCTATCCCCACACCAAGAAGACGATCGTCCAGCGCATCATCGACACCTACAAGGATGACGCGGTCGACAGCTGGCCCAAGTATGTCCCGCCGCCGCCGCCGACCGGCATGGTGACGAAGGCCAAGATCACCGCATGGGAGCTGGGGGAGCCGTATGTGGGCTCATTCCACGATCTCGAAGTGGGGGATGACGGCCTCGCCTACGTGGTCCACATCGGCAAGCAGTA
>JAKVCR010000264.1 GCA_022448985.1 Roseibacillus sp. | reverse complement strand
CCTCCAAGGATACCAAACGAACCATCGAAACGGCGTGATAGATCGTAGTGCCATTTGCGATTATCCATGAAATCCCGGTATTGCCGGGGCTTCTTCTCGCGCATCAGGCCCATGGCGGCGCTGCGCCAGATTTCCCCGATGCCACCACCGGTGTGTCCGTGCAACATGAAGCTGGTGGTGTAAAAGCTTTGAATCGCACACACGTCGCGGGCTTTGGCATAGAGCGAATTCTCACCATCCGGCGTGAGCGCGGCCGCTGCAGCCATGGCGAAGGCGAGTTTCCCGTTTTTGCCGTTGTCAACAAAGCCAACCTCCGGACGATGGTCCCCGTAGGGATTATTGCCCCGGCCGGCGTAGCGGTAGAAATGTCGAAGAGAACGCAGGAGCAAGTGGTCCGGCACCTCAGCTCCACATTCCTTGGCCAGCATGAGGAAGGTCACGACATGGGTTCCAGCTGCATTGAGATGTCCGGCCCCATAAGAGGTCAGGGCGCTTCCCCGCCCAGCCCAGCCATCGTTATGCTGGGACTTGGCGGCATTCTCGACGGCTGTCTGAATGTTCTCGAGGATCCTGGGATCCCCGGTCCGCAGATAGCATTCAGCCAATGGAATGCCCCCATAGCCGATATACCAGGGATACCTGTGAGGTTTCACGTCCCGGGCCCATTGCCGAACCACCTCAAGATCCTTCGCTTCTCCAGTAGAAAGCAAAAATAACATGCCAATGCCAGCCAGCCCCTTCTGTGCGTCCGGCTTGGAGAGATAATCGGCAACCTGGCGCACGATCTTATCCGACTTCGGGCAGTTGAGAGGCCAGGTCCTGCTGTAGGCCCCGAGCACCGGAACCTTCACCGTGACAGGCCCGGAATCGCCCTTGATGGCGAACTTGAGAATCCCATCGCTTGCCTCTGCGGCAGCGAGGATTCGGCCAAGTTGAATGCGGGGGTCAATCTCCTTGAGCACCTGCCCGTTGATCGACTCGATGATTTGCCCCTTGGCCAGTTTACCTGTCTCCGCAGCCGGCGAACCTTCCTCGATGCTGCTGATCCGCATGACAAAGGCCGGTTGAAGCAGGTCAATCCCCATGCCCACGGGACCGAAGCGCTTGATGGTCTGTAGCGACTTGGTTTCCCCTGGCCGGGTGGAGAACAGTCCATGTGGCTCCTTGTAGAACGACTGCGCGCCAGCTGTGCACCATGGGGCAAGGCATATGGCCGCAATATGAATGGCGATAACTCTGATGGTTTGACTCATTTCTGGAGTTGTTTTTCCGGGGACGAAGGAAGATTTCTTTTCATCTTCGGACGCAAGCGCAGAATCACCTGCGCCCCCAGTTCCGGTAGCTGGGTCGCGTTGATCTCCCACAACAGGGCCCCGTTTTCCCTGGAGTGCACCCCGGGCAGACAAAGCAGTTCATCCCCGAAGGTCGCGAGCGAGATCAGGTTCCCGCTCCGGTCGCTCAGGTAGATGCGAGGTCCCTCCCCATTGGCAATGAGCCGTGACCCGGCAAACAGGAAGGCATGCGTGGGCAAGCTCTCCCTCTCCTTGTCTTCTTCGTCCTCAATCCCATCCGAATCGGCACGGACGATGAAATCGCTGATGGGACGCTCAACGATTTCTCCTCCCTCCTTCTTCCACACCAGAGAAACCTCCCCCAGATCGCCCCGGGGGGGGACCTTGAGCCAACTCGTCTCTTCGCCTTCCACCGGCTTCATTATCGCCGGATTCCCGGGCTCGGCACCAAGCAACAGAAGAGCAGCATGAACGTGCATCGGCCTCGCCGCAATCGCGACAATCGACTCATGCTCCTTGCTATCCCTGGTACAAGCCACCAGTTCCAGCGTTCCCTCCCGGAGACATACCGTCGCTTCGACATCCACGCAGCGTGCCTGCACATTGACTTCAATCCCCGGAAGCTTGACCGGCTCAGCGACAGCAATTGATCCGGCTACCGCCCATAGACTGCAACAAATCGCGCATATCGCAGTATGATCAGGGTTTCTCACAGGTGCTGCCATCGATATACAATATGTCTCCATGGTTACGACCACCAAAGACGATATCCGGCCCTTGTCCCCGGAAAGTCCCGGCCCCAGAATGCGGCATGAACAGATTGGCTGTCTCCCTGCTCCTGCTTGCTCTCCTGGTCTCTACGGCTGAGGGCAGCAAGCGAAGCGTCGTGTGGGATCTCAAGGCCCTTTTCAAGACGCCCAAGGTTCACAAGACCGAGGAGCGTCCCGCCAAGGGACTCCGGTCGTTCTTCTACGAGGGTGCAACCTACAAGGGTAAACCAACCTGGGTCTTTGCCTACTACGCAACACCCGAGGGAGACCCACCCACGGGAGGATGGCCCGCCGTAATCTGCGCACATGGGGGAGGAGGGACCGCCTATCCCGAATGGGTCCGCTTCTGGAACAACAGGGGATACGCTGCCCTCGCGATGGACCTCGAAGGGCACCTGCCGGGCGGCAAGGCACACCAGGTCGAGGGAAACTTTCCCGTTGGACAGGGACACCAGAATGCCGGGCCCAGCCGGATTGACTGGTTCGGCGACCGCGCTTTGCCAGACACGGAACAATGGTTCTATCACGCGGTCGCGGACGTCGTCCGGGCCAACTCCCTGCTCCGAGCCGTCAAGGCAATCAACCCGAAGAAGATCGGCCTGACCGGCATCTCCTGGGGCGGCACGGTGGTGAGCACCGTGGCGGGAATCGACCCCCGTTTTGCCTTCGTTATCCCGGTCTACGGCAGTGGCTACATCCATGAGAGCGACAATCCAGGCCTGTCCCAGTGGTTTCCCCCAAAGAACATGAC
>JAKVCR010000263.1 GCA_022448985.1 Roseibacillus sp. | reverse complement strand
CCGGCATTTCGCGACTAACGGATACCTCACCCTTACAACTGGCAAGATCTACCATGGCTCGGGCCTTCCTCCGGGTGACTTCGACGTGGTGGGCCCACGGCCGGGACAGCGCATTAAGCAGGATGCCCGGCTTGTTCCGGAACTCAGCGGGCTCTGGGACTTCGGACCTCAGACTTACAAGGAGGAATTGCTCCAGGACCACAGCGACGCTACCTGGGCAATCGAGCAAATTGCCGTCCGCCATATGAGACCCTTCTTCCTCGCAATCGGTTTCTACCGGCCTCACGTCCCGTTCTACTCTCCTGCCCGGGTCTTCAACGAAATTCCGGAATCCGAAATCGATCTGCCTCCCGTAAAGGCCGGAGACCGGGACGACCTGCCGGAAATTGTCAACGAGTTGACCAAGGCCCCTGCTGCGCCAGCGCATGACTGGTTCCTGAAAAGCGGCAACTGGAAGAACGCCGTGCGATCCTATCTCGCCTGCGTGCGGTGGACAGATGAGCAGGTCGGCCGCCTGCTCGACGCCCTCGACAAGAGTCCCCACGCCAGAAATACCGTGGTTGTCCTCTACTCAGACCATGGATTCTTCCTTGGAGAAAAAGAGCGTTGGGCCAAGCAATCGCTCTGGGAACGCGCGACCAGAGTTCCCTTTATCATCTCCGCCCCCACCATGAACAAGGGAACGCGTTGCAGCCGCCCTGCGGAACTTCTCAGCATCTATCCAACCCTTATCGATCTCTGCGGACTGCCCAAACGGAAAACCCTCGAAGGAACAAGCCTTACCCCGCTTCTCAAGGATCCAAATGCCCCCTGGCACAGACCCGCCCTTACGACTCACGGCAAAAACAACCACTCCGTCCGAACGGAGCATTATCGCTACATCCGCTATCATGAAGGATCAGAGGAGCTTTACGATCTGCGGAAAGACCCAAACGAGTGGACTAATGTCGCCGCAAAAAAAGAGTTGGCCCCGCTTAAGGAGGAGCTCGCCAAGTGGCTTCCAGAAACAAATGCCGCTCCCGCCAAGAGTCTGGGAAGCCAGAAGCGCAAGTCCCCCAGGAAGAAGACAAACTAGGGCCTTGTCCAAGGACCGCCTCCAGCCCCAGCGCGACCCGTTCCATTTCCGCTCTCCATCAAATTCCCCGGAGGATTTCGACTTTTCCGCCCCCCAACATTCAAGCACGCTCAGCATCCATGCCACGTCTCTGCTTCCTCCTCCTGTGCCTCCTCCTTCCTGCTGCCTGCCCCGGCCAGCCCAACATCCTCTTCCTGTTCGCTGACGACCAGCGTAATCACACCCTCGGCTGCGCCGGTCATCCCGTGGTCAAGACCCCACACCTTGACCGCCTCGCCGCGCAGGGAGTGCGCTTTGAAAATGCATTCGTCACGACCTCCACCTGCTGGGCCAGCCGAGCTTGCCTCTTCACCGGTTGCTACGAACGCCGTCACCTCTACCGCGCCTCGCCCGGGCCACTCAACCCCGATCTCTGCGAGACCAGTTACTTTACCCTGCTCAAGGCCTCCGGATACCGCACTGCCCACCTGGGAAAGGAGCACGTCGCGATCGCCAAGGAAAGCGCCGCCGCCATGTGGGACATCCGCCGCCGGTTGGGCCGCAACCCTTACTTCAAAAAACAGGCCGACGGCAGCCTCCGCCACACCACGCAGATCCTCGGCGACTGGGGGATCGAGTTCCTCCGGGAACAAAAGCGCGGCCAGCCCTTCTGCCTGCAGATCTCATTCAATGCAACCCACGCCGAGGACGGCGACAAGCGACCAGGAATCGGACACTTCCCCTGGCCGAGAGTGATGGATGGAGCCTACGACGACCAGGAGATGCCCCTGCCCGCCCTAAACGACGCCGCCATCTACGAGTCGCAACCAGACTTTCTGAAGAAGTCACTCAACCGACAGCGCTTCTTCTGGCGCTGGGATACTCCGGACAAATACCAGACCAACATGCGAGCCTACTTCCGGATGCTGAGTGGAATTGATCATGTCATGGGGCGCCTCGTCGCCCAGCTCAGGAAGCAGGGCCTCGCGGAAAACACCATCATTATATACTCGGCAGACAATGGTTTCTATCTTGGCGACCGTGGATTTGCGGGCAAGTGGACCCACTATGATCAGTCCCTGCGCATCCCGCTCATCGTGTTCGATCCCCGCGCTCCCAGGGAGCGCCGGGGAATCGTCCAGAAGGAAATGGCCCTCAATAGCGATCTCGGGTCCACCATCCTTGAGCTTGCCGGCCTCCCTGCTCCGGCAAGCCACACCGGCCGGAGCCTTCTCCCCATCCTCAAGGGCGCAACCCCGAAGGACTGGCGGCGCGACTTCCTCTGCGAATTCATCGCAGTTCCGCGGACCATCCCGCGCTGGGAGGGCGTGCGCGATCAGGAGTGGCTCTACGCCCGCTATTTCGTCGACGGCCCGGACAAGCCCCCTTTCGAGTTTGTGCACGACCTCAGGAATGATCCCCAGCAATTAGTTAATGTGGCGGCCCTGTCCACCCGGGACAAAGGTCAGTCCCTCGCCCTGACCAGGTTACGCAAGCGCTGCGACGAACTGGTAGCCGCCAACGGGTTGCGTCTGCAGGACTTGAGTCGACGGAAGAAGTAAGCCGAAGAGTGCCTCACCAAGGGAGCAATTACTCCCGGCATGCTCAACGGTCACCTGATCTTCTCTATCGCTTCCACCACCCGGGCTCCCTCCGCGCGCACTTTCTCCGGCATGATCGCTTTGATTCTGTCCATCGGCACCGCCCCGTCCCGCCCGAGTGCCTCCAGCGCATTGGCAGCGGCAAGCGACTCGTAAACGTTTCCTTCGTTTACCACCTCGACGAGGGCCGGGAGACTTTTCGAGCTCTCCCCGAGATGTCCCAACGCCTCCGCTGCTACCACCCGCACATCGAAAACCGGATCCTCTAGCAGCTTCACCAGCGCACCCTTCAGCGGAGCCGCCTTCTTGCCGAGTACCAGGGCCCCGGTCGCCGCCCAATAGCGCATCAGCGGTGACTCATGCCGCACGCCTCTCGTGAAGAAGGAGAATCCGTCGCCCAGATTCCCCCCGGCGGAATTGGTGGCAGCGGCAAGAACCTCATTGGCCGGATAATCCCCGCTCTGTGTAAATTCGTGAATGGTCCCGGAACCGGAGAAGCGGGCATACATCCCCTCTGGGATCAACCCCGTGTCCCGCGTCCTCAACATCTCGTTCCCCAACTTCGTCCGCAGGATATTAAGCACGTCCCGGTGCTCCTTTTCGCCGACCAGGTTCCGGATCTGAAACGGGTCCTTCTCGATCACATACAGCTCCTCGGACTGCTTTCGTTTCCAGTAGCGCGCCTGCACGGCGTTGCATTTCCCCGCCTTGAAAGCCTCATACCAGGAACTCATGCTGGCCAGAACCCGGAAGGGATAGGTGTAGGCCTGACCCAGCGGCCGGTGTGGTGAGAAATTGCGCACGTAAAGATGCTCTTTGGTTCGGACCGCTCGCACGGTGTCATAGCGCTCGTCCATCCGTCCGCGGAAGAGATAGACGAATTCACGTTCCTTGGCCCCGGAGCCAAGAAAGGGCCGGCCTTCCCAGATCCCGGGAACCTCAAGTCCACAGAGATTCGCGGCGGTGGCCGGAAAGTCCACAAAAGCCACGAGCTGATCGGTGATCTCCCCGGGCTTCCCGGGCGCAAGA
>JAKVCR010000262.1 GCA_022448985.1 Roseibacillus sp. | reverse complement strand
GCGCCGCCTTCAAAGTCCGTGGAATAAAGGACTATTGGTGGTGGCGGGAACTCCGAAATCGCGAAGAAGCGAGTCGGGTCGGGGGGGAGCGGAATGGTGAGGGTGTTCTCCGGCGGAGTGGCCTCCATATCTTCGTGTCCGCCGAAGATCGGCCAGGTCGCGGGTTCGCCGTTGGACGGATCGGTCTCGCTGTGCAGGTTGTAGAGCCGGCCGGCCTGGCTTTCCCAAGCGATGCTGAGGGTGTCGGCGCCGGGCTCATGAGTGACCTGCAGTTGGGGACGAGCCCCGTCGGGCCTACTCCAATCGTAGGGCGGGCCGACGTAGACGTTGTCGAACATCGAAATCTGGCCGTTCCCGACGTTGTAGAGCCCGAGGAGATCCGGAACCTCGGTGCCCGTCGCCCCTCCCCGCAGGTACATGGGCGATTCCCGGGGGGTCCCGGCAAAAGCACGAGGATTGTCCATAATCCATGTCTGGCCGGTGGTCAGATTCTGAGTCTTCAACTGCGTGATCTGCCGGAAGGAAGGGCTCGCCGGATCCAAATCCATCACAAGGCCGATGCGGTGCCAGCTCTCCCGGGGTAGATTGTCGAAGCCCTCCACACCATCGAACCGGTAGAAACGATCGAGGATATCCTCGTCGAGTTCTTGGCCGACCGCGTCGTAGGCCAGCACGCTGAGGGCCCATGGCCCCGAGTTGGGCGGATCCAGAGGCTGCAGAAGAGGCTCGTCCGAGCCCGCGCTGGTGTAGATCCCCACCATGTGACCGCTCGCATCGCGAGCCAGGATGCTGCCCTGGTAATTAGGAAAATCGTGCTCGGAAGCATTGCAGAAATCGACGCTGACTTCCACCAGTTCCGCAGAGTAAGTCACCGCAATCTGGTCGCGTCCACCGCCTCCTCCGTCGCTCGTTCCGAGAGCGATGAATTGTTCCCCGCCATTAGGATTCAAGGGAAAGGTCTTTGGCGCGACGGGATAGAGTTCCGGTCCGTGAGAGGGCGGAGTCCACGGGATCTGAACGCCAGCGTAAGTGTGCACATCAAAGTCATTACCGAATTGCTTGAACCAGCCGTTCTGCGGAATCAGTTGGCTTGCTCCGCCGGTGGTTCCGGCCGAACCTGGTGCTCCGACGTAGCCTTCGTCGGATTCAAACCCGGTCACGAAATCGGCGAGGGCGGACGATGAGGGCAGGCCCAAGCACAAGAGCGAACCTGTAATCAGCCAGAAATGCAAACGGTTACCACTACTCATAATCGTGACAGTGAATTTCGGCCACCCCGATGTCAAGCTGACGGGGCGGCGCCGACGGCGCTGCGTGGTGACATGATCAGGGGGGCTCACCATCCAATTCACCCCCATATCAGGGTGCAGGAACCATGGTGCGGTGCACGCGGTAAGGCGAAGCGTCGCCTCTTCATGACAGCCACCCCCGTTACTTCACTAATAGAGTGGTTAAGGAGGCAGAAAATCGGGACTACAAAATTGCGTCCATGAACGACGGGTCGCGGTTTGGTCCGGAGTTCCACATCATCGAGATGGTCGGCGTCGTTTCACCTCCAGGACCACTCCAAAGATCGATTTGATGCTTGCGCGATCGCGGTGAGCAGGGCGAGAATCAGGGCAAATGAACAGGGAGTGCTGGTATATGAATGAGGGGGTCTCGCCGTTTCTTCCCCCTCCACCCCAGCCGACCTCCGGTGAGGGGCGGCAGAATTCTATTAAAAGGGATTAATGGCGATTGGATTATGAAAAACAACTCACAATTGATCATCGGGATTTCTAGCGTGGCGCTCATGGCGTTGCTGTCACCCAGTGCCCGCGCAACGACGACCATGTTTCAGGCCTCCGCGCAAGGGGAAGCCAGCCTGATCCACCAATATAGCTTCGATGGCGTAAGCAATGCGGATCGTCGGGCGGATCAAATGGGAACTATCGATCTCACTGAGCAAGCTTTTGGATCCGGCACGACCGCCGACCTCGGTTACGGACTGGCCGGGTGGGATGGAACTTCCCAAGCTTTCTCGTCCTTCCGGCAAATCCCAGGCGCCGACTCTGCGGGAGGTGCCCAACTGAGAGCTCCAGGGGTGACCTTCGGGAATACTTTTTCGTATGAGGCCATCATCAGTCCGGGTCAAGCAGGTCTCGGCGGCGGCGCCTTCGACCTCGGATACGTCCTGGCCACCCGGGTCGGTAGTGAGCGTGGATATTTTCTGGTGCAGGGCGACGGCAACCTGCCATCTCCCACCCACCCGTTCAGCAGTACGCTTGGCAATGGCTACAACGTTGCCAACACGAACATCATTACCGGCGCGCTGACAGCGGGGGACTGGTATTACGTGGCGGGCTCGTACACGCGCAACGGGTCGGGGAATGTCACTTGGACCAATTATGTCGCCAATCTCACCGCGGGCGAAACCGTGCTCAACTCGGCCGGCCCCTTCACCAACACTGGGGTCTACCCAACGGGTGCTCAAAACGTCGGGATCGGCGGCCGCTGGGATAATGGCGAGTCCTTCTCTGGATTGCTCGACGAAGTGAACCTCTACAGCGGGGCTCTGAGCGAGGCGTCATTCCAGGCGAACTTGGAT
This sequence comes from Roseibacillus sp., assembly GCA_022448985.1. GTDB lineage: Bacteria > Verrucomicrobiota > Verrucomicrobiia > Verrucomicrobiales > Akkermansiaceae > Roseibacillus_B. The sequence goes on along the minus strand of JAKVCR010000262.1, from coordinate 1,241 downwards.
CAGTTGTTGATCCCCGAGCCGACAGCACCTGCCCTGCTGGCCCTCGCGCTAATTCCCATTTTGGGCCGGCGTCGCTGCAGTGCTTCTTAGACTTCGGCCGACGACTTGGATTGTTTTTCGGGCTGCATGCCCCCCGCGATGTGATTGATGCGGGCTAGGACATGTATGTATCAGGGTGCAGGAACCAGGGTGCGCTGCACGGGGTTGGCTGCAAAGGTGCAGGAAGCAGGGTGCGATGCAGGGAAACAGAGTGGGGCAAAAAATCGACCTCGGGCCCGATTTCTGGCAAAGTTGCCCCGTTTGAAGACCTTCGCAGCCATTGCTCTCTCGTTTGTCCTCGCCACAGTCGCACTAGTGGTTCTTGGGCATCTTATAGAGGGGGCGCCGTCAGTTTGGCCGTTCGTCCTGCTTTGCGTCGTCGTAGCGGCTGTTACGAACAAGGCAGCAAGCTGGTTTGTGGGAAAGGTGTTTAAAGGGACTGACTGAATGTAAAGCAGCCATCCCCGTGCAGGAACCAGGGTGCCGTGCACGGGTTAGACTGCAAAGGTGCAGGGAGCAGGGTGGAAGCGGGAAGTTCGGGGGGAAGCTATCTACAAAAGGCGCCACCGGTGGGGCGCCAGCAATATGGCTGGCGGACCCTCAAAATCGGCATTGTGTAATGGTCTCAAGAACTCCAGCCCCACCATCAACTCCGGCATCTGATCCGCCATCCAACTCGGTCTGAAAATAGGGAGCCTCCCGCCATTAAATGCTCTAGAGTAACTGTAGCACTGTTGACAACGCTTAACCTGAAATAACAAATGAATATCGACGAAGAAACCTACGACGAAATCGAGCAACTGATTCATAGCGACGAAAGTCCTGTCGGCATCGATGCCAAGAAGACGCACATCATCATTATCCATAAACTCATTCAAATTGAGAAGCGATTGGATGCTTTGAAAGCGCTCCAGACTGAATAGTCTGAGCAGTCCTCTGCGAAGTTAAAAAATGTAATCCTCCATTCCGACTCTGGTCCTCCATGCGGCTCGGCCTGAAAAAGGAAATATCTAGCGATTCGATGGAAAGTCGCTGACTCTCAGGTGCATGAACCAGGGTGTGGTGCACGGTCCTGCAATCAGGTTCCTACTTTGGAATCGTATCTTACGATTCAGGAGCTAGGATTCAGGAGCTATGAAGAAGCTGGTATTACTGCTTAGTGTCTTCGCGCTCATTGGCTGTGGTGAGAAGAACGAATCGGG
>JAKVCR010000261.1 GCA_022448985.1 Roseibacillus sp. | reverse complement strand
TCGCCGCCTTCACGATACCGCGATGGCTGTTATCCGTAAAATCAACGCCGCACCACCAAATGGTGGCGGAGGTGGTGGCGGCAGGGTCGTCGTGCGCGCGGTTTCCCTGCAGGTGAATTCCGAGGACGGTTCGGACCCGGTTCTGGGTGGAGTCATTTACCGGGATAGGGGAAAGTCCTCGCCGAAGATTGCCGAGCAGGCCCTTTCAGGAGATGAGGGTCCAGGAGATGATATTGGCCTGGTGCTCATTGATCCGCTCGATAAGTCCTCACCGAAGATTGCCCATGAGATGTTCAAGGCCGGTGAAAGCCTGGCACAGGAGAACCTGGTAATTTTCCTTGATGATGAAGCCGCCGATGGCGATCACTCACGGGCAGTGGCTGTTACCGGGCCGGTGCAGAAGGTGCTCTCCGCCCTTGGTATCGGTTCCGAGCATTGGCCCGAGCCGGCCCTGCAGGGTGAGGAGGTTGGACCGATCTTCTTGGTCATTGAGGAGGAAGAAACCAACCTGACCCTGGACTTCTCATGGGATTTTCCACAGGACTATGATGCCATGCGCAACCGCCTTGAGCACGGTCCGGGACTCAGTGACGGGGATCACCTGGTCATCACTGGGACTCTCGTTGACGGCGTCTGGACCAACGGTTCAGCCAGCACCATTGGTAATGGCATCATCATCAGGCCTGAGATGGTTGAGAGGACCGGCGTGGACGGGGATCCCCCGACCGGGTCCCTTGAGTGGCTGGACGCGTTCCTTAAGGACATTTTTGCCTCCTCCTTTGCCGGTCAAGCAGGTGGTGAGATCACCGGGGTTATTGCACCGCAAGGTGATGTTGGATTAGGAGGTCCCATCGGCCTTGCAGGAAACGACCCCCTCTTCCAGATGATCATGATCAGGCCGGAGATGGTTGCTAGGGCTGTCCGGGGCGGGATTACCCGGATCGACCACCGGGGTCGTTCCGGGACGGGATCCAGTCATTGATGCAGACAAGATGATTATCGGGTGAAGAAAGGCAGCAAGTGGACTGCCGGAAATTGTCCACTTCCTGATGATTTCTTCCTGCACCTGTCCTCTCTCAGGGCAGGTGCAGGAGAACCGAGGAGCGCAACATGAGGACGCGACTTTCGGTCATCGCTTCCGGGATGCTTAAGGTAATCTTTTGGAAATCTCCCTCTTCACTGACGCTGATAACGGCACTGCCCTCCGTGCCGTCGGCACTGCTCCAGATGGGTAGCCATGCATTCAGGTCGCCGGTGGCCTCAATGCGCACCTCAAGCCCGGGGGCGAACCGGCGATGGTAGAATTCCAGGGCTGCCCGTGCGCTTTCCCCGTCGTTGATTGTGACCAATGCCGGCAGTCGGGTGCGGTCATCAGTGCCACTGGAGGGATTGGAGCCAAAGGCAAACTCCTGGGAGTTGACCAACCCGCCACCGTCATCGTCCCTGCCGGGAAGTCCTGCACCTGTCTTCCCGGCCCATGAGGCATAGCTTTCATTGGTGGTGACCGTGAAGCGGTGCGAGGTGCGGGCGCCGTCAAGGTCGGTGGCTGCCACGGTCACGGTGGT
>JAKVCR010000260.1 GCA_022448985.1 Roseibacillus sp. | reverse complement strand
CACGGCATCCGCGGCAGCCTCGACGGAAAAGTGGAAGATGGGATGGACGAGAAGACCGGTCTGCCCGTACGCAGCCTCTACGCCGGAAAGGACCGGCGCAAACCCAAGCCGGAGCATCTTGCAGAGATCGACGCCCTCGTCTTTGACATGCAGGACATCGGGTGCCGGTTCTACACCTACATTTCAACCATGGGCCTCGCCATGGAGGCCGCGGAAGAGGCTGGCATCAGGTTTATCGTCCTCGACCGCATCAATCCCATCGGCGGATTAAAGGTGGCGGGGCCTCTCCGTGACGGCGAAAGCAAGTTCGTGGCGTTCCACGAGATCCCGGTTCAGCACGGCATGACGGTGGGGGAGATCGCCAGGCTCTACCAAAGTGAGCGCTTTCCGCAGCTTGATCTCAAGGTCGTTCCCCTGCGCCACTGGAAGCGCTCCATGCGCTTCGATGAGACCGGGTTACCATGGATCAAACCCTCGCCCAACATGGCCAATCTCACCGCCGCCACTCTCTACCCCGGGATCGGCCTCCTTGAGTTCACCAATCTCTCGGTAGGCCGGGGAACCAAACTTCCCTTCGAGGTTGTGGGCGCACCCTACATCGTTCCCGAGGACCTCGCCAGACAGCTCGTTGCCGCCGGGCTTCCTGGGCTGCAGTTCATCCCGGTGCGGTTTACGCCTGAATCCAGCATGTTCGAGGAAGAAGAGTGCGGAGGGGTGCGTATCCTCCTCAAGGACCCGGCCAAGTGTCCTTCCGTGGAACTAGGTCTTGCCCTGGCCCAGGCTCTCCGGCAACTCTACCCCTCCGAATGGAAAACCGAAAAACTCAATACCCTTCTCTGCCACCCTGCCACTGAACAGGATATTTTGAACAACCTCCCTCATGCCTCCATCATCGCCGAGTGGCAGCAGGACCTGGACGCCTTTGCAGATCGACGCAGGAAACACCTCCTTTATCCCTGAACATCCAACCACTTCACCTCATGAAATCACTCTTTAACACAGGCTGGGCAGCGCTTTTCCTGCTCCTTCCCTGTCCTCCCCTCACAGCCGCTCCGGATGGAACGGTCGGCCCCCTCGTCGGCAGTGTCACCCCAACCTCCGCCAAAATCTGGTTCTACGCTCCCGCGGAAGCCCGATGCGAACTATTTGCCTCTCCCGATGCCGCCAAAGTGTTCGACACCCCGGTTAAATTCGTCCCCATCCAGAAACCGGCAGGGAAAATATCCGGTGCCTTCCAGATTGCCACCCTCCGGGATCTCACCCCTGCCACCCTCTACCACTACGGGGTGAAACTGGACGGCAAACCCACCAAGACCCCGCAGGGATCCTTCCATACGCCCCCTCAACCCGGCACCCCTCACAAGCTCCGCATGGTTCTCACTTCCTGCATGAGGATCGGTCAGCCACAGGAATCCTGGAACCTCCTCCGCGCCGAGAAACCCCACCTCCACCTGACCGTGGGTGATACCCACTACGCTGATACCACGGACCCTACCCGACAGTGGGAGCACCACCTGCGTTATCGACAGGTCCCGGAATTCGCAGCCGTCATCCGGAACATTCCCACCTACGCCATGTGGGACGACCACGATTACGGACCCAATAACTCCGATGGAACTGCCCCGGGGAAGAAACACTCCCTCGCGGGATGGAAACAGGTTTGGGCTAATCCCCCTGCCGGCACGGCCACCACCCCAGGCGCGTTCTTCAGATTCAGCTGGGGCGAAGTCGACTTCTTCGTGGTTGATGGACGCTACCACCGCAGCCCGGACAAGGCCCCTGACGATGCCAGAAAGCGCATGCTCGGCGATGCCCAATTCAACTGGCTCCTCGAAGGGCTCAAGTCCTCCGAGGCCAAGTTCAAGGTCATCGCTTCCGGCAGCACTCTCGATCACAGCAAGGGCGACGGCTGGAAGATCTACACCTTTTCCCGCCACCGCCTCTTCGATGCCATCAAGGCCAACCGGATCAACGGAGTTGTCTACATGTCAGGTGACATCCACAATTCCCTCGTCTGGCAGCACCCCGAATCAAACCGGGTTGGCTATCCCCTGGTGGAAGTGATCTCCTCCGGGGTGGCCAACAGCAAGAACCTCAGCTTTGCGGCTGTCGACTTTGATACCACCGGGAATGATCCCTTCATGCGGGTTCGCATCATAATGGGTGACAAGAACGTCGCCATCGACCGCACCTGGAAGCTCTCCCAAATCAGTCACAAGTAAGGGCCCTTTCCGCTGGCACCCGGTCTCCTTTCCCTCTAGGAACCAATGCCACTATGAAATATACGCACGCCCTGTTCACTCTTCTCGCTGGCTTCCTGCCGCTCACGGGAAATGCCGACGTCGAGCTTCCCAACATCTTCGGTAATCACATGGTGCTGCAGCGCGGCGCGCCCCTCCACATCTGGGGAACCGCTGATGAGGGGGAAAAGGTCTCCATCAAGTTCGGCCCACGCACCTTCACGGCCACCACGGATGAAGACGGCTCCTGGGAGATCGGCCTGCCCTCCCTGAAGTCTGACGGTGGCAAATCCCACAAGATGACCATCAAGGGCAAAAATACCATCGTCCTTGAAAACATTCTCATTGGAGACGTCTGGATTGGATCCGGACAATCCAACATGGAATGGAGCCTGAACGGGAGCGAGCGCAAGGATGAGTTCGTAAAGGACGCCAACCACCCGGGGATCCGCCTCTTCCACATCCCCAAGAAACAGTTCGATACACCGCAGACCGACGTAGAAGCCCAGTGGAAGCCCTGCACCTCGTCCACTATCCCAAACTTCTCCGCTGTCCTCTACCATTTCGGCAAAACTGTTCACGCCGACCAGAAAGTTCCCATCGGATTGATCAACAGCTCATGGGGGGGATCTCCCATTGAGCCCTGGACCGTTACCGACAAGGGTTCCGGGAAAATGTACAACGGGATGATCGCCCCGATCGTGAACTTCCCGGTCACTGGCACGATCTGGTACCAGGGCGAAACCAACTGCCTCCACAAAAACGGTCTCGCTTACACCGGCAAGATGAAGGATCTCATCGAGGGATGGCGCAGCGTCTTCAACAACGGAAACATGCCTTTCTACTTCGTGCAGATTGCTCCCTGGAGCGGAGGCTACGCTCCGGGCCAGCTTCCCGCCCTCTGGGAAGCCCAGTGTGCCACCCTCAACCTCCCCCACACCGGCATGGCCGTGACCACCGACATCGTTCATAACATCGGGGACATTCATCCCCGCAACAAGCATGACGTGGGCGAGCGCCTTGCCCGCTGGGCCCTGGCGAGGCACTACCAGAAAAAGGGGGTGGTCTACTCCGGTCCCCTCTACAAGGCCATGAAGGTGGAAGGCAGCAGGATCCGCCTCGCCTTCGCTCACTCGGACGGCCTCAAGTCACGGGATGGCAAGGACCTCAATGAATTCAAGATCGCGGGGTCGGATGCTCAATTCGTGGACGCCAAGGCGGAGATCGAGGGAAAATTCGTGCTTGTAAGCGCGGAAAGCATCAAGAATCCAACCCAGGTACGCTTTGGCTGGCACAAGGTGGCCAACCCCAACCTTGTCAACCGGGTCGGCCTTCCGGCCTCTCCATTCCAGACTGAGAAATGGACCGGAGGAACAGGAGAGTAAGTGTCCTGCATGACAGGTAGCCGCTGATTCCCAATTGGCGGCCGACACCCCATCCCCATCAAGAATGAAAACCGCCCGCGTCCTCTGCTCAGTCCTGCTCGTTTCCCAATTGGCAGGCGCTGAGATCAAGCCCGTCAAGCACCTCATCGACACCCACATCCACCTCTACGACACCACGAGGGAGAAGAAGGTCGGCTGGCCCCCCGCTGACGACAAGGTGCTCTACAAGCCCCATCTTCCCCCGGAATACAACAAGCTGGCCAGGGCCGCCGGCGTCACCGGGGTGGTCATCGTGGAGGCGAGCGATCGCCTTGAGGACAACAAATGGGTTCTCGACCTCGTCAAGGATGACCAGTTCTACATTGGTCTTGTCGGGAATGTGGACGTCTATCGGGAAGACTTTGACCAGCACGTTGCGCGGTTGAAAAAGGACAAGCGTTTTGTCGGGGTCCGGGCCCGCGGCCCCAAGGCCATCGACTTCAGCCATGACCTTGTGCTCTCCAATCTCAATATGCTGGCCCAGCGCGATCTCACCATGGATTACCTCACCAATGGAGGAGGCATCCCGGGGATCAAGATTGCAGACAGGCTGGCCCAGACCATTCCCAACCTGACCATCGTGGTCGACCACTGCCTTGGATACGACTTTGATGGCAAACCACCCTCCAACGACTGGGTTGCCGCGGTTGCAAGCTTGGCGTCAAATAAGAATGTCTACTGTAAGATTTCAGGCCTTTACCAACGCTGCGCCACCCAGCCCGCCATTAAGGACCCGGCCTACTACCAGGATGTTCTTGAAGTCCTCTGGAAGAACTTTGGCTCCAGACGCCTCATTTACGGATCCAACTGGCCATGCACCAAACACAGTGGAACCTACGCCAGCTTCCTTACACTGGTGGACACATGGATCTCCAAGAAGGGCCCAGAGGCTCGTGAAAACTATTATTGGAGAAATTCCGCTACCGCCTACCGGCTCCCGCTGAAGTAAACGGACCCCCGGCCTCAGCGCCTCCGTGAGGCACGAGTCCGGGAGAAAGTGTACACTCTGACCTCAGGGAATGATCCGCAAGGTGAAGTAGGCCCGCAGCGAATTCGTCACCGGTGCCGCCCCGAAAAGCTCCTTGGTGTCCGGAATCTCGATGTGATAGAGCCGATCCAGCCACTTCCTGTCACCGGATCCGAAGTCCTTCATAACGACCAGCACGCTCTTGCGATCGTCATCGATGTGCACACGTTCGATGGCATCTTCTCGCTCCTCGTGACGGGGTGAGCCGTAGCGCCCCGTGTTGGTGTAGAACCAGGACCGCACCTTGAGCTTACCGACGAGTTGCTCCTCGCTCACTCCCTGCCCGACCGGCTGGGTCAGCTTGAGGAGGAAGCCGTTCTTGGCCGCCTTGGCGTGGTGGATGGCGGCCGCCACCGTCTTTCCATCATAGACGATACGCTGTAAGCTGGCCTGTTGGCCACCCCAGGCCCCCCCGCCCCGCCCCGTCTGCCCCACCAGCAGGCTGCCATCCGACAAGAAGACCGGACGCATCACTCCCGAAGCAAAGAACCGCGCAAAGGGCACCACGCATCCCTGGTCAATCCCGTTGACCTGCTCGGTTACCACCCGGAAGAGATTGGAGAGCGTCTGGTCGCCCATGAACATCTGCCCCTTGAATGGCCCAAACTTTCCACCCGTCGTATCCCAGGCCGGGTTGCCCGGTGCATTGGCCACCATTCCGTGTGGCAGCCAAACCGCCCCCTTGCGAATCTTGTCCTTCCACTTGTCGAATTTCAGTTCGGCCGAGTCCGGCTTCATTTTCCCGGGCAGGGTCAGCAACCCCGAAAGGTGCCCGTAGAATTTTCCCTTCTCCAAGGGAACCACCTTTGAGGAGCCAACATATTCACCCTGGTTTTCGGAGTACCACAGCCGCCCGGCGGGATCGACCCCGATTCCGGCAGGGCTCCGCAGCCCACTGGCGTAGGGTTCGAACTTGCCCGCGGGGGTGACCCGGCAAGCCCAGCCACGATATCCACCCATCGATCCCATGAAGGGACCGCCAGCCCGCCAGGAGGTCCGCTCGTTTCCACC
>JAKVCR010000026.1 GCA_022448985.1 Roseibacillus sp. | reverse complement strand
CCCTGGAAATTCTCGTCCTCCTTGAGGCTGGCGGCATAAGATTTCCTTTTCTCGACAAGGGCATCGACTTCCCGGAATGCCTCGGGAAAAGCCCTGTGCAAATCCGCCTCCAGGGTTACGGTGATTTTTTCAAGCGCCACCAGGCGGGAGTCATTACTCATTGATTTCCGGTGTTTCTCAAAGGCTGCGTAATACAGATGTTTGGGAAGATCTTCCAGTTCTCCGTGTCTTGAGTGGATGTATTCCTTTTCTTTTTTCCGGGCTTTATTGACCGCGCTTTCCAACTCCTTGAATCGAGGCTCACGCTCCTTGATCTCCTTGCGCTTCCTGGCGATACCCTTGGCGAGTTCCTTGTGCGTTCGAAATGCCCCTGGATAATCTGCTTTCAGGTCCACTTGAAGTTTCTCATGGCGGGCGACAAGGTCCCGGTACTTGGTGTCGTTGCGGCTGAGTCGATCTTTCAGGTTGAGCATGATGAGGTCGTATTCTTGCCGTGCGTCACGCTTGAGGGCAGGTGGCCGGGCTGCCTGGGAGGAGATCAACCCGCCCCTTCTTTCTTTCCAGTCATCTTTCAGCATCGATTCCCAGACGAAAAAATTGTCAAAGGCGGCCCCGCTACCGCTGACCTGAAAGGCCAGATAGGTGCGCTCGGTATTGATAATGGGGTGGCGGCCTGCCACGAAGTGCTCCTTGTCGATATGGGCAACAACTTCCTCGCCGTGAAACTCCACCGTCATGGTATACCATTTCCCCTCCTTGAAATCGAAGGCGCACTCCCCCTGCATTGATGGTGCGAATTCGTTGTTTCGTTTTGCGGTGTTCACCTGGAAATGACCCGGGGATATCTGGGTCACGGTGTTATACCCGCCGCCGCCGCCGGTCATCAGCCGGATTTCCGAGGCGCCTTCAAAGCGGAAGTCGAAGCGGAAGATGACATCGTGAAAGGCGGCATCCTTGAGAAAGGTGCGGGCTGTCTCCTGCGGTTCGTGTTCGGTTCGCTTGAGGATTCCCCCGTCAATTTTGTAATATGCGCGAATGCCCCAGCGCTCACTGACAGTGCCGGGGGTGAAGGTTTCACTGAATACGGCCTTGCCGGGTGAACACATGAGAAAATCCTCACCGGCAGGAGGCCTCGCTGCGACCTCATGCCGGGCGGAGGCAACGAGAATGAAGCCCACGCAGAGCCCTAGAGACACGGGATATTCCTTAAGGTGATTCATGTTAATCCTATGGTTTTAAGGTTTTACAGTTTAGCAGAGCCTTTTCCCTCTGCCTGTCATTTCCCGGCGCCCTTGAGGATCGTTTCCAGGTTCTGCTGAATTCGCTTGGTATTTTCAGTCGCGATCTTGTTCGCCTCGGCCAGCGGCCTGCCCTTTCTCATCGGACGCTTGTGTCCGATTTCCGTCAACCAGGCATCACGCTTCACCCGCATTCGCTCCCGCAGGAACATCATCATGCGGCCGTAGGCATTCGGATCTGGATCCTTGAGAGGCGGCTTGATGGCAAAGAAGTCAATTATCTGCTGCGCCATCAACTCATGCCCCTCGGATCCCGGGTGAATGCCGTCGCGGGAGTACTTGAACTTCGCATTCTTCTCACGCTTCTTCGCGAGCTCCTGCTTCATGACGGCATGCACATCGATCACCTGCCAACCATCCCTGCGCTTCGAGACCAGCCACCTGGCATAAGCAGCCATCACCTCGTCGTAATCGAACTCAGGGTTCGGTTTGTCATAGACTGGTGGCGTCATGAAGATGATCTTCGCCCCGTGAGCCTCCGCCTTTTTCTTCAGGCGTTGCACGCCTTCCTTATAGCTGGCAAAGCGCTCCTCCTCGAGCGGCAGGTAGATCCCGCAGTTTATACCGTAGCAGGCGATGATCAGGTCGGGCTTCAAGGCCTTCAATGCCCGGTCCAGGCGTTCGTGCAGATCGGGTCGGGGGAAGCCGTGCTTCAGATGACCGGGTTCCGACAAACCGGACACCGTTTCGCTCGGTATCCCCTGGTTGAGGACTTCCAGACTGAGCTCAGGGTGGTTGACCGTGAGCCATCGCTCGAAAAACACGACATACTCTCCTCCCCAGGTGATGCTGTCACCGAGGAATACGAGCTTCCTGGTAGTCTTGAGGATCTCGAAGTTGTCGTTCGCCTGCGGGTCCAGGCCCACCTCTCCCTTGGAAACGATGGGGGTCAGACTGACCAGGACGATGGAGCAGAGGTAATTGAGGAACTTCATGAAAGGATTGTGCCGACCGGCTTGGACCTATTAACCCATAACGGGTTTGATCTATGAAGCCCTTCCTCGGGTTTCTCCACTGTTCACGTGCAATCGACCTCACCCGTGACCTCCGGGATTGTCGCTGGCAGAACTCCACCCTATCGTGAGCCAAGTGGACGGACTCTTCATGGAATCACCCGAGGATCCGCAGGTGCTTTCACCTGGCGCACACGAACCGCTGGCTGCCCGCATGCGCCCCCTGTCGCTTTCGGAAATCGCCGGCCAGCAACACATCCTCGGGGAGGGCAAACTCCTCCGCCGTGCCATCGAAGCCGACCGTTTCACCTCCCTCATCTTTTACGGCCCACCCGGCACCGGGAAAACCACCCTTGCCTGGGTAGTGGCCAACTCGACCGGATCCCGCTTCGAGGCCCTCAACGGCGTTGAATCCAACGTCGCTGAGATACGTGCCAAGATCGAGCAGGCCCGGACCTACACCAAGCTCCGGGACCAGAGCACCGTCCTCTTCATTGACGAGATTCACCGCTTCAACAAGGCCCAGCAGGACGTCCTCCTTCCCCACTTGGAGCGCGGCACTGTCCGCTTCATCGGGGCCACCACCCACAACCCCTACTTCTACGTCAACTCCCCCCTGGTCTCCCGCTCCCAGATCTTCCAGCTCGAACCCCTCTCCTCCGACGACATTCTCCTCGTCCTCCGGCGCGCCCTCTCTGACCCGGAGCGGGGATTTGGTTCCAGGGACATTGAGGCCGACGAGGACGCCCTCCAGCACCTGGCCGAAAAAGCGGACGGGGATGCCCGCAAGGCCCTGACCGCCCTTGAACTCGCCATCCTCACCACTCCCGGGGACGAGGGCAGTATCCATCTGGATCTCGCCGTGGCCGGGGAGTCCATCCAGCACAAGGCGATTGTCTATGACTCGGATGGAGACCAGCACTACGACACCATCTCGGCCTTCATCAAATCGATCCGGGGCTCCGACCCCGACGCCGCCCTCTACTGGATGGCCAAGATGCTCCACGCTGGCGAGGATCCGCGCTTCATCGCCCGGCGACTGGTCATCTCCGCCTCCGAGGATATCGGACTGGCCGACTCCAACGCCCTCCGGGTCGCCCTCGCCGCCCAGCAGGCCTTTGAGTTCCTCGGCATGCCGGAAGGGCGGATCCCCCTCGCCCACGCCACTGTCTATCTCGCCACCGCACCCAAGTCCAACAGCGCCTACGCAGCCCTCGGTGCTGCCATGCAGGATGTGGAAGAGAACCGCACCCTCTCCGTTCCCGAGCACCTGCGCACCAAGTTCCGCAAGAAACTCGCCGAAGCCTCCGGCGCCGACCAGGCCGCCATGCAATACCTTTACTCCCACGACTACGAAGGCAACTTCACGCCCCAGGCCTATCTCCCCGAAGGACGTCACTACTATGAACCGACCGAGAACGGGCTCGAAAAACGGATCAAGGAGCGACTCGATTACTGGCGCTCCCACTTTGAACCTCCCCCGGAGCAGGACTGACTGCCCCTGGAAACTCCGTTGAAATCATTCCAAAAAAAAGGCAGGGCCGAAGCCCTGCCCTTTATCTGGGGGTTGTGCTTGGGAGATAGTCGCCAGACCTAGTTTGAAACCGCAATGGTGAAATCATCACGGATCATGTCGATGGCATCGCCGCAGAGTTCCGCGCAGCGCAAAGCGGTGACCGCTTCGGCATGAACACTCTCGTTGGCGAGATTGGCGCACGCCGCGATACAGACCTCGGCATACTGGATACAGAAACGCGATTGCCGCACCATGGCACCGGACAGTTGCTCGCACGCCACGATACACTCGTTGATGTGCTCGTGGAGCGGATGCGTGTAGGTCGCCGGACCCAATTCGTCAGCCAGAACCTCGCAGGCTGCGACGCAGCGTTCGAGAAACTGCAGCGTCGAATAGATCTGGGCGAGGTTCTGTGTTCTTTTTGAAATTTCTGCCGCAGACTGGGCAGCATTGGCAGGTTGTTGTGCAGAGATGTACTTAGTGAGCATAGTTGTGTAAGGGTGAATTTGAACTAAGCGTGACAATCGAATCACACGTTCTTCTAGCCAGTAAATACCTTTGTTCTTCAACACTTGTTAGCTGCACCGGATACTAAGGGCGCCACTATATTTAGCTTTCCTGTAAGAGTTGCCTCCCAACTCCCATCTTTAAGCTGAATTATTTAAAAAGTCCTGCGCCGTCAGGACCATACCTCTTCGAAAATTCCACCTCCGAGGAGCTGCCCTCCCTCATAAAAAGCACAAATCTGACCAGGAGTGAGCGCCCGCTGAGGCCGCTCAAAATGCAGTTTCAGGCGGTTTTCATCCCCTTCCAGGGCCGCTGCTTCGGCCTGGGCCCGGTAGCGCGGCTGCACCTCACAACGCCAGGGACCATCACCCGGCAGGAGAACTTCCCCCACCGATGAAAGCGAAGTGACGGTGCACTCCCTCGCGTAGAGGCCGGGTGTCGATCGTTCATCCCAGCCCACTACGAGCTGGTTCTTCTCCGCATCCTTGGTGACCACCACATAAGCCATGCCCTCGCGGGGTGAGGCCACCCCGTGCCCTTTCCGTTGCCCGAGAGTATAGAGATGGAGCCCCTGATGTTCTCCCAGGACCCGGCCCTCAAGGTCAACGATTTCTCCCGGAGAGTCCGGAACGTAGTGCCGGAGGAATTCCGACATCTTGACGTTCCCGATAAAACAGATTCCCTGGCTGTCCTTCTTTTTTGCGGTCGGGAGTGCAAAGCGCTCCGCTGCTTCCCTCACCTGTGGCTTGAGCATTTCACCGACTGGGAAGAGCGCATGCCTGACCTGCCGCTGCGTCATCAGGGCGAGGAAATACGATTGGTCCTTGTTCGGGTCCGCCCCCCGCAGGATGACCGCGTTCCCGTCTGCCAGTTCGCGCCGCCGGGCATAATGTCCGGTGGCCACCGCTTCAAACCCCTGCCCCAGCGCGTAATCAAGGAAGACCCCGAACTTCATTTCCCGGTTACAGAGGACATCGGGGTTCGGAGTCACTCCCGACCGGTAGCCTTCCAGCAGATAATCCACAATCCGCTCACGATACTGGTCGATAAGGTCGACCACCCGGAACTCGATGCCCAGCGACGACGCCACCGCGGCGGCGTCCTCGAGATCCTCCTCCCACGGGCAATCCCCGGGAATGCCCTCCTCATTGATCCAGTTCTTCATATACCCCCCCACGACCTCATGGCCCTGCTCTACCAGCAGGGCCGCTGCGACCGAGGAGTCTACGCCCCCGGAAAGACCAACCAGAATACGTGCCACGCCCGGAGCCTAGCACCACAAACCGAAAGGCCATAACGATTTAGGACTCTTCGCTCGAAGAAGGATTTCCCAAACCCCTCCCGTCACGCTAAATCCCCTCCGTGCCCGAGAGCGAACCGAACACCGATCCCTCCGGGGAGAACCACGAAAGCGCCGACAAGGCCTCTCCCAAGGCAGGCTCCAGTCGCTCCCAGAACCCGGGCGCGGGCTGTCTGATCATGATCGTGGCCCTCGCCTCCCTCTCCTTCCTGGTCGGATTCGGAATCTGGAGCCTCTTCAAACAGCACCGGGAAATTACAAAATTCACCGATTCCTCCCCCCGGGAACTCCTCCTCCCCGACCTTGAGTCCAATGCTCCCGCGGTCATCGAACTCAACGCCAAATTGGAAACCTTCCGCACCGAAACTGGAAACGGGAGGGAGGCCACCCTCAAACTCAACCCGGAGGAGATCAACCTCGCCTTCGCTGCATTCGAAGCATTCGAGGAACTGCGGGGAACCTTCTCCGTAAAGCAGATCAGCAAGGAGGACGTCCATATCGACATCTCCTTCAAAATGCGCGGCGCCCCGACCAAGGCCGATGACTTTCGCTACCTGAACGGCACCATGGTCGCCAGCCCGGAACTCACCGGTGGTGAAATCATCTTCGTGGTGAAGGAAATCATCGTGCCGGACAAAACCGTGCCCGAAGGATTCGTGGGTGTTTTCTCCCCCTACCGTCCGGCCCAGGTTTACCTGGAGAATGAGATTCTCGGCCCCTGGATGAAGAAGCTCACCTCCCTTACCCTGGAAGAGGGGTTTGTCACGCTTGCCATAACCCCAAGCGAAATCCCTCCCGCAGCCGAGCCTCCCGAGATTGAATTTAACCACATTCTGCGGGCCTCCATCCTCTTTGGAGCCGTCCTTCTCGGTTTCATCGCCACCATCATCATCGCGGTCAAACGAGGCAGGGCGCGAAAATAGTGATTCCCCTCAAGGTCCCCGCGATCGGCCTGGTCCGGTGACTTCGCACCACAAACAGCCTGATTCCGGCGGAGTCGGAGGCTACCGGGGAAAAGCCTGCCCCGGGACTGCGAGTTTCGCTCGACACCGATCCGATCTCGCGCAATTTAAGGACACTTCCAAGAGGAACCATGCACGAGGTAACCGATCAAATCAGAAGTTTTCTGCAATATATCGCCCTGCAGTTCATCGATCATCCCGACAAGGCCCAATTGCGGGTTGCTGAGATCGATCCAACCCATCTCTCCTTTCGCCTCATCCTCGATCACAGCGATGTGGCCATGCTGATCGGCCGCGGAGGATTCACCGCGGGGGCCATCCGCAGCGTTCTTAACGCGGCCGCTGAGCGCAAGGGTGTCAAGGTCACCCTCCGTATCCATTCCGTGGAGGAAGAGCAGCAGCGCATCGCTGAACTGGAAGCCAAGGAGATCATCGACGACGGCAAGGACTGATTCCTCGCCGCATCCCTTGCGCCCCTTGCAATAGCGCGACGCCTGCCTCCTCCTTTGGCTCCGCCTTCCCTACCGGCCACCTGTCACGGGGTCCTCAGCGTCCACCGCATGCAGTGAAATCTTGTGCTCTTCGCACAGTCCTTTCACCTCCTCCATGCCCAGCACAAGGGTCTTGTGGGCCTCCATGACCACAGCGGACACACCCGCCTCCTGGCAGGCCCTGATCGTGTGCGGCCCCACCACCGGAACATCGAAGCGGAGATCCTGGTCCGGCTTGGAAACCTTCACCAGTTTCACGTTCTTACCCTTGCCCAGCTCGCCACCGCGCTGCACGCATTTATTGGTTCCCTCGAAGGCCTCCACTGCCAGCACGGTGCCCTCCCTCACCACCACCGCCTGCCCGATATCGAGACCGCTCACCTCCTTGGCAATCCGTATGCCGAAGGCCGCATCCTCAAGACCCGGTTCGTTCAACCTGGGACCGAAGACCGGACCCGGTCCGGGTAGATACTCCTCCAGGAAGGTCGTCGAAGGCAGCACCACGATCCCCTCCCGTCCCAGTTCTTCTGCCACCGCTCCAAAGAGAGACTCCGCATTCCTTTCCTTCAGCTTGGCCAGCAGGGTGATCAGGCGCAGGTCGGGGCGGAGATCAAAGAGCCGGTTCGGCGCAATCTGCCCCATCATCACGCACTCCGCCACCCCTTCCCGCTGGAAGAACTTGATCATCTTGACCAGTTGGCCAACCCGGAACCACTCCAGGACATCAACCTCCGGTTCCAGTTCCGGCTCGGTCTCTCCCTTGAAAGCGGCCATCACGGTCCGGACCCCGCGCTGCCTCGCGGCCTGCACGAAGGTCGCAGGGAAGATTCCGTTGCCCGCGATGATGCCGATCGTTCGCTCCTCTGACACGGGTTGATTCAACCGGGCCTGCCCTCCACTGCAAACCGAAAAGTCTCCACCCCTGCTTGCATCACCCCGGCGCCCTTCTATGCTGCCTCCAGCGATCCCACACCATGAACAGTTTCCTCCAGCCTCAACTCCTCGCCAACACTGCGGACTACGTCGTCTTCGGCGGCCTCCTCCTCGGCGCCCTCTTCGCCCTCATCCTGGTCCTCATCCTGCTGAAGTTCTTTGCCACCTGGTTCAGGGCCCGGCTCGCCAACGCTCCCGTCACCTGGGGCAGCCTCATTGGCATGTTTTTCCGGAAGGTGCCTTACGGCATGATAACCGACAGCCGGATCTCCGCCGTAAAGGCGGGACTCCCCTTCACCACTGACCAGCTCGAGGCCCATTTCCTCGCTGGGGGCGATGTCCTTGACGTGGTGCTGGCCTGCATCGCAGCTGACAAGGCCGGGATCGACCTGAGCTACGACCGGGCCTGCGCCATCGACCTTGCCACCAAGGACACCGGGAAGACCGTTCTCTCGGCGGTGCGAACCTCCATCAACCCGATGGTCATCGACTGTCCCAATCCCACCACCGGGGTGAGCAAGATTACTGCCGTGGCCAAGGACGGGATCGCCGTCAACGTCCGGGGGCGGGTCACCGTGCGAACCAATCTCGACCGCTTCGTGGGTGGCGCCACCGAGGAAACCATCGTGGCCCGGGTCGGCGAGGGAATCGTGACCTCAGTGGGCTCCGCGGCCTCCTACAAGGCCATCCTCGAGAACCCCGATAACATTTCCAAGCTCGTCCTTGAAAAGGGAGTCGATGCCTCCACTGCCTTCGAGATTCTCTCCATCGATATCGCCGATGTTGACGTAGCCGACAACGTGGGAGCCCGCCTGCAGGCCGAACAGGCCGAGGCCGACAAGCAGGTTGCCCAGGCCAAGGCCGAGATGCGCCGCGCTGCCGCGGTCGCTTCCGAGCAGGAAATGTCGGCCCGCACCCAGGAGATGCGCGCCAAGGTCGTGGAGGCCGAGGCCCAGGTCCCCCTCGCCATCTCCGAGGCCTTCCGCTCCGGAAACCTCGGCATCATGGACTACGTCCGTTACCAGAACGTGCAGGCGGATACCCAGATGCGTGAATCCATCGCCGACGACGACGGACCGGCTGGAAGCGGCGGCAAGATCTAGGAAGCCTCCATAGTACGGGCTTGCTCTCCATTCCAGCTCCTCAATCAAGTGGAACTCTTCGATAATCCCCAGGCCATCATCCTCCTGGTTTTCATGGTCATCGCGGCCTTGAAATTCATCGGGGAGAACCTCAAGGGGAAGAAGGAGGATGAGACCCAGTCCCTCGCCGACCTCTACGACGACTCCCGTGAGGAAATCCTTGAGAGACAACAGGGCGCCTCTCCCCCGCCTCCGCGCCAGAACCCGGCCCCGGAACCGCTGAGCATCCTCGATTTCCTCGGCGCGCCCGCAGGTTCCCGGCCGGAAGAAGAGCCTTCCCCGCCCCCGCCCCTCCCCGGCACCTCCGCTGCTCCACCCCTGCCCTCCACCCCGAAGCCCAAACCTACCCTCAGTGCCGCCGAAAAGGAGGCCCTCAAACGCGTCGAGGAAGGCCAGGCCGGGATCACCAGGCCCCGGCGATCCAATCGGCGCCGTCCCATCCGTGAACTTCTCGCCACCCCCGCGGCCGCCCGCGATGCCATCGTCCTCCGCGAGATCCTCGGACCGCCCCGGGGTCAACAACGCTCCCCCGGCCTCACCTCTCTCGAGAATCGGTAAGCAAGATCGTTGGGAACTTTCCCTTCCGGTTCCCGATCACCCCATGACACTCTACCAAGCCTTTACCGGCTCTCTGGTGGCGGACGCCCTCGCCCTGCCTGCCCACTGGTATTACGACCGGGAGGCTCTCCGCCGGGATTACGGTCAGGTGGACCACTACATGCCACCCCGCAATCCTCACCCCGGCAGCATTCTCTGGCGCTCGCATTACGAAGCGTTGAACGAAAGGGGGGAAATCCTCCATGACCAGGCCCAATACTGGGGACAAAAAGAGATCCACTACCACCAATTCCTCGAAGCCGGCGAGAACACCCTCAATCTCAAACTGGCCCGGGAACTCTTCACCCAGGTAACCACTCTCGGCGCCTACGACCCAGGCACATGGCTCGACCACTACCTGAGCTGCATGCTCACTCCCGGGTGGCACCGCGACACCTACCTCGAGGAATACCACCGTGGATTCTTTACCCGCTACTCCCAGGGCAAGTCTCTTTCCAAGTGTGGAGTGCGGGACGAACATATCGGGGGACTGGCCCAGGTCCCGGCCCTGCTCGCCGCCCTCCCCCCCGGCAGCAGCGAAAGGGCAATCATCAAGTCCCACGTCGCACTTACGCACCGTCACTCCAACGTCCTGAAGGCGGCCGACTGCCTCGTCCGCCTGCTCCTCCGGATTGAAGACGGGACTTCCCTCCCCGACGCCATTGCCCGGGAAGCCGGGGACTGGCTTTCCACTCGCAAGGCCACGCGCTGGTCGACCCAACCGGACGAGCACGTCATCGGCCAGGTCTTCAGTCCGGCCTGCTACATTGACCAGGCTTTCCCCGCGGCGCTCTACCTTGCCTTGAAATATCACGATGATTTCTCCGGGGGAATCATCGCCAACGTCATGGTCGGGGGCGACAGCTGTCACCGGGGAGTCGTGGTCGGGGCCCTGCTGGGAGCAGTCAATGGCATCGACCGGAAATGGGTTGAAGGACTCAGGGACCGCCTTCCACCCGCTTGACAACCGATAAGGCTCCCCGGACACTCCCCGCCCAGCCCGAGCCGGTGTGGCGGAATTGGTAGACGCGCGCGATTCAAAATCGCGTTCCCTCGGGAGTGTGGGTTCGAGTCCCACCACCGGTAGGCTGGAACCGCTTTTTTTGTAGGGGCACGACCCGAAAGAGTACCAGAGAGTACCGAAACAGGCGCGGGAAGGGCCCTGTCTCCTAAAAACGAACCGGAGGCGCAGATCGCGGGTGGCGTATTCAGGAACCACAAGCGAACCACGCCCCGCCCAGATCCGCGTGGATTGCGTCAGGGTCGTCGCTACTGGCGAATGCCTGCCTCTAGGAAACCCGGCCTGAGAAAGCAATTTACTAGCAGTAGGTTGCTCTTCCCGGACGCGCAGGAAGAGTAGACCCAAACCCCGCCCAGATCCGCGTGGATTAGCCTCTCCCCGCTTGCCGACTGCGCCTGGGGGGTGGTAGGTCTGGGGCATCATGAAGACTCTTGTCTTGTTCCAGTTATGGCACGAAAACGGAAAAATATACCGGTCCGCAGGCCGGTAAATGAGGACGCTAGGGCTAAACCTTGGCTGGGGATGGATCGTGGCGAAGTAGTCCCGCCAGGAAGTCACACGTGCCTCTCTTGCGGAGAAACCTTCAAGGAACGGAAGGATCTTCAGCACCACAACTATAAGGCGCACCGTCGAAGAGGTTGAGACGGAGGAAGAGGCTCAGGAATAACCTCACCCCGCCCCGATCCGCGTGGCGTAGCCTCTCCCCGCTTGCCGACTGCGCCTGGGGTAGGTAGGAATCGCGGTGCTATGGGACTCATTGAAGAATATTCAAGCGCTGGCATCCGGGGCCTTCTCGAAGAGGCCGTCGACATTAACTCACTCCAAGAGCAAAACGGCCTCCTCTGCCGAGGCAACGAATCAGAACCATTCAGCGGGTGGGTAAAGAGAATGTATGATACGGGACAGGTAAGGGCACTGGGTCATTTTAACAACGGCGAGCCGGATGGAATTGCTGCTGAGTGGTTCCGAGATGGCCAGAAAAGCTCCGAAGGGAAGTGCATGTTTGGCAAAGAGGATGGCCTCTGGATGAGTTGGCACTTCAACGGTCAGCTAGGTAGCACAGAAAACTACAAATGGGGCATCCTACAGGGCGGTGCAGCCAGTTGGTACGAGAACGGACAGAAGCAGTCTGAGAAAACATACAAAGACGGCGAACCGGATGGCCTCTGGACGGAGTGGGGCGAGAACGGACAGAAGCAGATGGAAGGAACCTACAAAGACGGCGAAGAGGTTTCAGCGAAATACTGGAACAGCAAAGGCGAAGAGGTTGAGAC
>JAKVCR010000259.1 GCA_022448985.1 Roseibacillus sp. | reverse complement strand
GGCCTGCTCGATGGTGCCCAGAACGCCGAGGACGTGGATGGGAACGCTGTTGACCCAGCTCGAGATGATCACCCGGGCTTCATTGGCCTTCGAGTCGGGATAGGCCTCAACGTAGGTCTCGAGCCCGCGTCGGGAGAAGGGGGGAGGGTAGAGCATCATTGGCCAGATCACTGTTTCCGGGTCGCTCTTCGCCGCGACGACCTCGAGGATCCGGTTCGCCCAGCTTCGTGGCTTCAGGTCGTCTTCGAGGCAGCCGAGGGTGAATCCGCTGTAGGCGAGATCATAGGCAAGACCGATGAAGGACAGTTCGCCGCCCTGGGTAAACCGGGGGAGATCCGCCACTGGCCGGAGGGGGCGGTTCCAGACAGTCTCAATGTCCACCCGGGTATTGAAATTAGCGTGGCGGTTGTAGCGCATCGAGTGCCAGTCCCGGATGTAGGTTTCCCATATTCCCTTGATGAACCGGGAGGTTTTTCCGGGAGAGACGTCATGGAGGAATTCATAGAACGGGAACGTCGCCTGTAGTTCAAACTGCTCGCTTCCCCTGCCGTCGCTGTAGGCCTGTCCCTCGACGAGGTCGATCGACATGTGGTTTCCAAATGCCAGCAATCCGCTCCGGGGGTAGATGTAGTCCTCGAACATGCAGATCATGGAGTCCATGACTGCCTCCGCGTACCTGGCGTCACCCGTGAAGAGGCTCATGGAGGCGAGGAACCTCAGGAGGTTCTGGGAGCGCTCGAATCGTGAGAGGATCACGGGATGGTCTGGGCCGCCCTGGGCCGGTTTCAGCCATCCCAGGGTGCCGGGGGCCTTGAGGGTTTCCCGGTTCAGGTGCTGCACGAACAGGGCGGAGTTCTCCGGGCCGTATTTGTCCCGTCCGTGAGTGATGGCGGTGTCGGCGAATTTCCGGGCCGCGGAGAGGAATTCGTCCTCCTGGATTGCTTTCCTTGAGAGCTTCTTTTCTCCGACCCAGTTCTCGTGGATTCGCTTCCGGGCGGCGTGTCGGTCCACTTTTCGTGCCAGATTTTCCGCCTTGGTCAGTGGTCCAGGGTTGATGAACCGGGCCTTCCGGGTCGCGGCGGGGAGGGCGAGGGTTTGGAGTTGTCTCTGGTCGGTGATGAGCCTGATCCCCTGGAGAACGACGCTGGAGTGGTTTCCCTCCGGGTTGCGGTTGGCCACGATGTGGTAGTTTCCCTTTTCCTTCTTGTTGATGCCGAAGGTGGAGACCGGGACGATGTCCCAGAAGAAGGCGCTTTCCCTTTCCTCGACGGCCGGATGAGTGCGGACGGTTTCGTTGCCATTGACGACCACCTTCATGGAGCGGCTGGAGCCGCGGCCCGGGTTTTCCTTGCAGAGCCACATGAAGGCCAGCGAGTGCCCCGGGTCCGGAGCGACGTCCAGATGGACCTCCAGTCCCCCTCCGGAGACGAAGTACATGGGATAGCCGTTGAAAAGGGAAATGTCCTTGTCGTTTCGACTGAAATGAATCCAGGCGAGGGGTTGGGAAGAAACGTCTGCCGCGGAGGCTGGAAGGCCGAGAGAGAGCGCGCAAAGGCAGACCGCCAGGAGCTTTCCCAAGGGGTTCCGGAGATCAGGGCGGGCACGATTGGTCATGTGGAAAACAGATCAGGTGTTCCCGGGCGTTCTTCCCAGCGCCCGTGAGGGTGCCACGGCCGGTTCCCGGTCGACGGGCTTCCTACTCGAAGGAAAGGCTCAGGCTTTCGATCATCGGTTTGGATTTGTTCCCGGTGGTGTCGGTGAGCTTGAGTTCAATCTGGAAACCGTGTCCGGCGGGAAGGTCGGAGAGGTCGAGCTCGGCCGGGGTGCGCTTCACCTGCTTGGAGAAGCCCTCGATGTAGTCATAGCGTTCCCTGAGTTCGCTCCACTTGCCCCAGGTATTGACCTTCCCGTCGTTATCCGTGTCCACGCCGATGCGGGCCTCGACGGATTCCACCCAGGGGCCCGGGCTGACGTAGTCGGTGCGCTGCTGGGTGGCGAGGTAGAACCGGCCCTCGGCGAAACAGACATCGGGATCGGGGTGGCCATTGCCGATCTTGTCACACCAGGTGAATTGCTGGTCGATGGAAGGAGAGGTGAACCAGCCCACCGCCATCTGATGGCCGCCGGCGGGGTCGTAGTCACCAAAGAGGTAGTACTGGCCTCCGATGCAGATGGCGGCCCAGTCCCCGTAGGCTTCCTGTTCGGGTTCGTGAATCTCGTATTCGGCGATGTTGGAGGGAAAGCGCTTGGGATCTTCTTTCATCCAGTGGGGATGTTTGTAGGTCGCCACCTTGCCGGTGGGCTTGGTGCGGTTGTCGACCGCAGGGGGGCCGAACTTGAATCCGTTGAG
>JAKVCR010000258.1 GCA_022448985.1 Roseibacillus sp. | reverse complement strand
GTGTCCTTGGTGCTGCTGCCGAACTCCTCGATCTCCACGCCCATGCGCTGGGCAAGAGGGACGAAGAGGTTGCAGAGGGGGGTGTTGTCGTTCGCGTCATGAGCCACGTAGGAGCCGTGTCTGTAGCCGCCCCCCGCCACGAAGATGGGCAGGTTGGTGGTGCTGTGAGAAGAGGCGTTTCCCAGGTTTGAGCCGAAGAGAATGGAGGTGTGATCGAGCAGGTGCTTCCCGTTTTCCTTCACGCTCTTCAGCTTGGTGAGGAACTCGCCGAAAAGCCTGAACTCGGCTTTCTCTATAATCTCGAGTTCCTCGATCTTGTCCTCGTCCTTGCCGTGGTGGGAGAGATTGTGCCAGTCCGTCTTCACCCCCGGGATATTGCTCGGTACCGCATTCATCGCCCCGAGGGAGAAGGTGATGGAGCGGCAGGAGTCGGTTTGCAGGGCGAGAGCGATCATGTCGTACATCAGGCGTTGCCTTGCCAGGATGTCGACCTTGTCCGTGACGTCCCTGGGGGCGGGGTAGTCCACCCTGGGCTTGGGTTTGCGGGCCCACTCCTTGTTCTGTTCCAGGCGGACCTCAAGGTCACGGATGGACCCCAGATATTCATCAAGTTTCTCACGGTCACGATGCCCGAGGTTTCTTTCCAGTGTCCTGGCGTCTCCCTGGACGACATCAAGCACACTCTTTCCTTTCTCCAGTTGCTGGATCTGGTCGGCGATTTCCTGCTTGGTCCCCTGGACAAACAATTGCTGGTAGAGTTTGGAGGGCGAGGTTTCAACGGGCAGGGCTACTCCGTTTGCGGTCCAGGAGAGGGACTGGCCCCTGGTGCCAAGAGTGAGGGAGGGAAACCGGGTTGCCGCTCCGATCTGCCGGGCAATCAATTGATCCAGTGAAATGGTGTTCTTAAACCCGGCCAGACCGGGTCGCTGGGCAGAAGTAAGCCAGGTCAACTCGGAGGCATGTCCGTTGTTCCCGTTCTGGCTGGGATGGGAGAGTCCCGAGAAGAGAGTAAGATCCTTCAAATGATCCTTGAGCTCCTCCAGGTAGGGCGTTGGGACATACTGTTTTCCCGCCTTGTCGGGGAAGAGGTAGGGCGCGTGAAAGCCCAGACTGGCATTCATGGCGACGAAGCGTTTCGGGGAGGCCGGGGAATCGGTGGCCCGACCGAACGCGGGCGTCATTGCGTGAAGCAGGGGCAGGGCGACGGTGACCCCGCTTCCCCTGAGGAAGCTGCGCCTGTCCAGAGCGGACCTGGTGGCTAAATAGTTCATGCTTCTATGATTTGCCTTATTTGCTCCTGAAGATAACGGAACCGATAACCTGATGCATCAAGTTTCGTACCCGGTAACCGTTTTGAGAGGACTCCTTCACGATGCGCTCCACCTCGGCCCGGTCAGAAAATCCCATTTCCCGGCCAGTAGCGAAGGTCAGCAGTTTTATTGCAAGGGCCCGGGTCAGGTTCTCTGGTTGACTTGCCAGGTGCCCCTGGAATTCCGTAAACCCCGCGAACTCAAAGCCGTCCTCGAATTTTCCGGAGGCATCCACCACCGGGCCCTGCCGGTAGGTCACCTGGCGCCCCTTGGCCAGTTGGGCAACCCTGGGGGCCCCGGGGTTAAAGGAGCGGTAATGCTGACGGTAGCCGCCGATCGGGTTGAAGGACTCGAGGGCGAAGCCCAGGTGATCGAATTTCGCGTGGCAGCCCCGGCAGTTTTCCATCGAGCGATGCCTGGCGAGGAGTTCGCGCAGGGACTCGGTTCCGCGGATGTCGGGTTCAACCCCCGGGATTCCAGGAGGGGGAGGGGGAGGGTTCTTCCCCAGGATGCGTTCCATCACCCATGCTCCCCGCTGGACGGGTGATGTATTTGTGCCATTGGCGGTCACCTTGAGGACGCTGCCCTGGGCAAGGAATCCTCCGCGAGGGGTGCCGGGTGGGAGCTTTACCTTACGGATTTCCACACCGGTCACGCCCGGAATGCCGTAATGGCCGGCCAGTCGTGCGTTAAGCATGGCGAAATCGGACTTCACCAGGTTGGTTGCAGGCAGGTTCGAGCTGATCAGTTCCCGCAGGAATTCCTCTGTCTCCTCGACCATGAATAACTGGAGGGGGCGATCGAATTCAGGGAAGAGCTTCTTGTCAGGTTCCGTGAAGTCCATGTCCCGGAGGTCGAGCCAGGACTCCGTGAAATCGGTCAGAAAACGATCGAAGCGTTCGTGCCTGAGGAGGCGCTCGGTTTCTTTTCGCAGGACGGCCTGGTTCCTGGAAAGCTTTTCCCCGGAGGCGGCCCTGAGCAGTTCCCGGTCAGGCAGGGTCCGGTTGAGGAAAAAGGACAGGCGGTTGGCAAGTGCGATGTCATCGAGAAGGCCCGGGGTTTCCCGCAGGTAGAGAAAATGGGGGGAAGAAAACAAGGCTGTGAAGACGGTTCGAAGGGCTTCCTCGAATTTTTCTCCCTTGTTCCGCTCCCTGGTAAACAGTGCGAGGTAGGGGGTCGCTTCTTCATCGGTCACGGGACGCCGGAAGGCCTGGTTCGCGAGGCGCCTGATGACTCTGGAAGCGTCACTGGTTTCGCTTCCCGAGATGATTTCAAACTTCGGTTTGTAGCGGGACTTCTTCCTGTCGTTGGGGTTGCGGGGCTCGACCTCGCGTCGCTCCAGGTCCCCGAAGATCAGCTTGTGTCCGCGACTGGGGAATTCCTTCACAATGGGACCCTCCATGGAGGCCGATAGCAAAGCGAAACCGGGGCCCTTGTGGCCGTCAATCGACTGGCCCTTGTTGATACGGGTCCAGTGGTCCGGGTCGAAGAGACTGTAGGGATTGATGCGCAGCATGTATCTGGGTTCGAGCCACGCTTCCATCTCGATGGTGGTCGGATCGCCCGGGGGAAAGGAGGTAAATCCAATCTGCGGTGTTTCCGATCCCGGCGCGTAGGAGGTGCCGGAAATGGAAACGGTGACCGGGGCCTCGGACTGATACGCGTATCCAGTCACGCGGACCCGGTAGAGACCGGGTTCGGGGGTGTTGCCCTCCCGGAGATGGCCACCCGAAAGACCGCTCGCCGAGAAACGGACCAGGGCTCCATCGTCGAGGATCTTGACCGACTTTCCGGCCTCACGTTTTACTTCCGATTCCCGGTAAGTGCACTTGATGAGCCTGGGCTTGGGGGCTTCAGTTGTTCTGGCAACGGCTGCATCAAACACCATGCCCGCCGCTTTCAGGTAGCGCTGGAGGTGGGTCATCGAAAGTCCAAGGGATTCTCCCACCACGTCGAACTCGTGGGAGCGGCCATCCTCAGGTAGCATCTCTTCCAGTTTGAGGCTGGTTCCGAAGAGGTCGTTCATCGTGTTCTCGTATTCACGCCGATTGAGTCGCCGAAGCACTGTTCCCTTCTCCTGTGCATGCTGGGTGTTCAGGGCCTGGCCCAGGTTTTTGCGCAGCAGGGAAATTTCAATGGTGCTTGGGCGTTCCTTTACCTTGGCCGGCGGCATCTCGCCCTTGTCCACCCGATCAAAGATTTGCTCCCACTTGGCAAACGTGGCCGCATCGGTCAGGTCATGCCCCAACTTCTCCAGGTCCAGTCCACCCTTGGCTGCACCATCTCCGTGGCAATCAAAACAATGAAGCTGGAGAAAAGGCATCAAGTCAGCTCTCCACTCAACCGCCAGGGCGGAGGTCGCGCTGGCAAGGGCAAGTGCGAGGAAGTGCTTCATCGAACCCCATATGCCTAGGGGCAACCTGCGGAGACAATCAACTCAAAAGGTGCCGAAACAATGCGATTCCCTCCGAAGGT
>JAKVCR010000257.1 GCA_022448985.1 Roseibacillus sp. | reverse complement strand
GCCCGGGCATCGTCGGATAAAGGCTCATCGGCTCCCGCCAACTTGAGGAATCCGGGACCGATCTCCCAGGGTATTCCCGCCTCCGAGACGATGAACATGTGGTGTTCTTTTTTTTCTTCTTTCATTTCTTTATTTGGTTTTATTTCTGCGGTGTCCGGAGGACTGGCAATCAGGTTCTTGCCTCGATTTCGGCTGCCCTGCGCTCCGCTTCCTCCCTGGTTGTTCCGGATGCCCCGGAGAGTTTGACTGAAAGGAACAGCATCCTGTCCCTGTCTGTTACCGGCTCCCTTAATCCTACCATTCGCAGGTATCCGGGACCGACTTCCCAGGGCACATCCTCTTCATCAAGGATGAAGTAGTGCCCCGCCGGCGTTCTGTTGTTTTCCTTGGTTTTCATTACATCTCTATAGTAGCGGGTAATTGGTGACTTGAAACGTATAGAAACACAGTATATATAACTATTAAGTAATATGTTTGATGAGCTATTTAAGCGTGGTGGACTGTCACTGGAGCGGTTGCACAGTTTCCTCGCGGTGGTCGATGCGGGATCCATTGCCGCGGCCGCGGACAGGAACCTCAACCGCCAGAGCCTCATCAGCCGGCAGATCCGTGAGCTTGAGGAATTCTTTGGCACCGAGCTGACCACGCGCCGCGGCAAGAGCATCGCCGTGACACCGGAAGGGCGCAGGCTCGGTGAGCTGGTCAGGATGAACCTGCTCGGCATGCAGGATTTCCTGCTCGATGCGCGCGCGCGCCCCAGGACCATCACCATCGGGGCAGGGGGCAGTGCCCTTGAGTGGTTGGTGGGTCCGGCAGCCAGGTCGATCCAGTCCGCACTGGGAGACGTCACGGTCCGGCTCGAGGTGAACCGGACCGCGCAACTCGTTGAGAAGGTCCGTGACGGGCGCCTCGACTTTGCGGTTTTGCGCTCGGATGCGATCCCGCGCGGTTCGCCTTCCAAGCCTATCACCGAGGTGGGATTCGTGCTGTGTGTTCCCAAGGCCATGGACAGGCCAAAGTTGTTAGTCCCTGATCTTTTGCGCGGACTGCCCCTTGCCCTGCCCGTGCCCGGCGGAAAGTTCCGCGAGATCCTCCATGATTACTTCAACGATCATGACATCCCCTGGAAGGCTCAGGTGGAGAGCAGCTCATTCCTGCAGGCCTTCGCTCTGGTCAAGGGCGGCAACTTCGCCGCGGTCCTGCCGACAACAGGCGCTGCCCAGTTACCGCAAGGGCAGTTCAGGATACGGAAAATTTCCGCGCTCAGGGAACAGGGGCGCAAGCTTGTCCTGCATTGGAACGAGCGCCAGATGGAGACCCGGGGCATTGCGCCTGCCGCGATCACGAAGGTCCGGGACGCGGTCCGGGGAGGGTAGCCCTGTCAGCCCCGCTCAAGGCCAATGCAAGCCTGGTGGACTTCCCGGTGGTGCACGATCCTGACGTCCAGCCCCGTCCCCGGGAGGAGGTCAATGGCGCGGCGAATGGCATCGATAATCCAGTCGGCTTCATTACCGAACGCGCCACCACCAACCATGGTCAGGTAGGCAACGCTGTTGCCGGTCCTTGCCATGTTCTCATGTGCTGCCAGCAGGCAGGCCTCGTAGGAGGCCTCGAGGAGGGTCCGGGCAAAGGGTTCCCAGTCAGCTGAGGGCAGGGCAGAGTAGGCGACCGGCAATGCCGAGCAATAGGCTTGTGAAACCTCATGGACAGGATCAGGCTGCGTCACCTGCACGTTCCAGTGCAATCCGATCCGTAACCGGATCCTGAGCTCGTCCCTGCCATTTTCGTCGACCGAGGAGAGGTGCCTGTTGATTTTTTCCAGTCCCTCCCCTGAGCAAAGCGCGTAACCGTTGCGCATTTCCCAGAGCGGTTCCCCGTCAGGGGAAAGGTGGTCGTGGACATCGCGCAGGCAGTCGATCTGGTGGTCGGCGCTCTGGCCCTGGCGGGAACCGACCGGCACGAAATAG
>JAKVCR010000256.1 GCA_022448985.1 Roseibacillus sp. | reverse complement strand
CCACCTGGGAGTTGATGACGGCCTGGCTCAGGTTCCCGTTCACGTCGAAAAGGTTGACGATGTAGATGAGGGGTTGCCCGGCCACGAGGGCCCGGGGGGCGGTGACGGTCAGGTTCCCGGCCCGTTTTCCTGCTCCCTTGAGGGAGAGGTCCCGGACGAGGGCGTCGATCTGTCCGCCGCCGCGCTGGAGAATGACGAGCGGTCCCAGTCCCTTGTCATCGCTCAAGCTGAGGGAGAGCTTCACGGTTTTTTCGCCGGCCTGCGGGGGACTGGCGACCTTGAACTCATGGATCTCAGGGGCCTTGGTGTCGGTCTTGTCAAAGGACTCGCTGAAGAACCGGCTCACCGCCGCCATCCGGGCATGAGCCGGGGAGAAGCGGACGGGTCGTCCGACCGCGGTCCTGCGGTCGAACATCTGGCCAAGGTTGTCGTATCCGCGCATCATGATGTTGCGGGGATCGCGGGTGTCGTGCAGCATCCCGAAGATGTGGCCCAGTTCGTGGATGAGGACGCCATTGCTGGTCTGGGATTCCCGGTTGCGGGGACGTTCGTCCTCTCCGGCCACCTTGCGGACCGGGGTCTGGTCCATGAAGTAGCGGATCTGTTCCTCGATGGTGGAGGCGGTGACCTCGTCGCGGAAGATGTCTCCGGAGACGCAGGCGAGACCCGAGTAGACGTGGGGGATGGGCCTGGCCTCGGCCACGGCCCCGGCCTCCGAGAAGACGAGGGTGGGACGGTTGCGGGAATAGCCGGTGGTCTCCCAGATTTCCTGCTGTTGGGTGTTGAGGAGGCGATCGATGTCAAAGGGTTCGCCGGTGTAAAAGGCGGAGGGCTTCCTGGCTTTCACGAGGTGGACCTTGAGGCGGCCATCCTCGGCAAACTCAAAATCCAGTCCCCGGGTCGGGTGTTTGTGGGTCTTCATCTCCCTCCGGTAGATGTCGGCCACGACCCGCATGAGGACCTCGCACTTGTCCCGGTAGCCGGGTTTCACCTTGCGGTCGGTGGGGACGAAGTAGACGAGGCGGACCTTGTAGTCCTTCCCGAGGTCCTTGAGGGGGGGAGGAATGACAACGGTCCCAGCTGCCTTGTCGGCCGGGGCGGGGGACTTTCCGCCATCCCGCTGGGCCATCAGGCTGAACCCGAGGACAAGGGAGAGGACCGCTACGGCGGAAAGGAGGGAACCGGGGAGAGGCTTCATGAGCGTGACAGAGTTAAACACTATTTTCCCGCTTCTGACAAGCGTGTGGGCTGGGGGAGAGGTGTCCCGGGCGGGGAGATCCGGGCCCAGTTTGATCTTTTGAGATGGGGTCGGCGGGCTAAGTTGAGGGCATGACGGAGGGAGGGTCCGCCTCATCGCGACCGGTCACCCTGGCCCCGGCCATTGCGGTGGTGGTGGGCAACATGGTGGGGACCGGGGTATTCACGAGCTTGGGATACCAGCTGGTGGATATTCAGTCGGGCTTTGTCCTGCTCGTTCTCTGGGCCCTCGGTGGCGGGTGTGCCCTGTGCGGGGCGGTGTGTTACGGGGAACTGGCGGCGGCCTTTCCCCGCTCGGGGGGTGAGTATCACC
>JAKVCR010000255.1 GCA_022448985.1 Roseibacillus sp. | reverse complement strand
AACACGTCGACGTGTTCCTGAAAGCGGATCATGACCGAGGTGCTTCCCGGACGCTCGTGCATGGTGACCAGTCCCTTGTCATTCACGGTAGCCATCTCCTCGTCATTGGCCTCATACTGAGCAATGCGCGTGACATCCTTGGAAGATCCGTCGCTGAAGTAGGCGACCACCCGGAGCTGCTGGATCGCGTTGGCACGCGTGAGGCGTTCCTGCGGTTCGACTGCGATGCTCTTTACGGTGGGATCGTTCTCGGGTCCGTAGCTCAGGCCCTGGCGAATCCAGCGGACGAGCGTCCGGTAGTCATCACTGTCCCTGCTGAGGCGTGATCCCCCCTGGTGGGGAAGTTCCCCGCTGCCCTTGAGTAGAAGCAGGCTGTGCCGGGGGGAGGCTCTAAAAATACGGCGTCCACGTGCTTCCTGCACGAGATAGCCGTGATCGTCCTCCGGTTCGTAGCCGAAGAGGGAAAGCTTGAAACCGTTCTGCCCTTCTGCCTTTCCGTGGCACCCCCCTCCGTTGCAGCCGTGCCGGGAGAAGATGGGCACGACTTCATTGGGAAAACTGATAGGGATGACATCCCCGGCGCGGTGCACCTTGACGCGGCGGCTGACGGATCCTCCCTCGTAACTGGCTGTGATACCGGCTTCTCCATTACCTGTCACCCGGATCAGTCCATCGTCTGAAACCTTGATGACTCCCTGAGGATCGACGGAGTAACTGGCCAGGGCGCTGATATCCACATCGTGCCCATTATTGAGCCGGGCCGTGAGGACGAGTTGATGGAGGGCGTCAGGCCCGGTCAGCGTGATCTCCTGATCGCTGCTCCAGGAAAGGACAGGGGAAGCGGGCGGGGGGGTCGGGGATGCTGGATCCTCGGTGGCGGGAGCGGCAGCTTCGGGCTCCGCGCTGGAATCCTGGGCGCTGCTTTGTGGTAATGTAGTCGCGAGGGCGAGGCTACAGCACAGGGTAATGGTGGTTCTCACAGGCAGGGATGATGGGTAGCTTATCCAACAAGTTCGGGCATGGGAGCGTGCTCACTTTCTACAAGAAAGCGCGGACGCCCGGAAAGGTCATTCACCGTGGTCCGTCGGGCATCGATGCCCAGGCAGTGGTAGAGGGAGGAAAAGACCTCGGGGAACTCCACCGGGCGCTCATCGGCTTCCCCTCCATCGCGGGTGGTGGAACCGATGATCTGTCCGTGGTTCATGCCCCCGCCCGCAAGGAGCGCAGTGGATACCTTTGGCCAGTGATCCCGGCCGGCGTCCTTGTTGATTTTTGGAGTGCGCCCAAACTCACCCCAGACGACCACGCTCACATCCTTTTCCATTCCACGATCGTGCAGATCCTGCACGAGGGCGGTAATACCCTGATCAAGCAGAGGAAAGTCCTCACGGGCGCGTTTGAAGTTTCCACCGTGCCAGTCCCAGCGGCTGAAGCCGAGGGTGACGCAGCGGGCGCCGGCCTCCACGAGTCGGCGGGCCATAAGAAACTGGTCGAGTCGCTTCCAAGGCCCGTCTGCGGTGAGTTTCTCGGTTCCCTTTCCGTAGCGCTCCACGATGTCGGGATCCTCTTCACTGAGGTCGAAGGCCTTTGCAAGGCGGCTTGAGGTGAGGACCCCGAAGGCCTGCTCAGTAAAGGTATCCATCCCTTCCATGGCCCCGGAGCCGTCGACGTCGCGTCTGAACCTGTCGAAGGATTTCAGAAGAGATTTGCGGTCTGCTAGGCGCTCGATGCTGATATCCTTGAGGACCATGTCTTCCTTTCCCCCTCCCCGCAAGGGAGAGAAGGCTGCGTGGGAGGGTCCGACAAATCCCGGCTTGCCCGGGTCACCCCATTGGTCAAGTCCGCACTTGGGAGATAGTCCGAGGAAGGAGGGCACCCCGGGAGTCACCTGGCCTTCCAGTTTCGAGAGGACCGATCCGATGCTGGGCCAGCCCCCGGGGGGTTGGGGACCCTGGGGCTTGCGCCCTGTCAGACATTGAACCGCATCATGGCCGCCCCCGGCTCCAACCATCGAGCGGATTACGGAGAACTTATCCATCATCTTCGCCATCTGCGGGAACAGCTCGCAGATCTGGATACCAGGAACATTGGTTGAGATGGGTTTGAACTCTCCGCGGATACCGGAGGGAGCTTCCATCTTGAGATCCCACATGTCCTGATGAGGAGGACCTCCGGCAAGGAAAATCATGATGACCGCCTTGTGATCAAGCGGCTTGCTCCGGGGTCCTGATTCGGCTTGCAGTATTTGTGGCAGAGCCGCTCCTCCCATTCCGAGTGCTCCAATTCTGAGAAA
>JAKVCR010000254.1 GCA_022448985.1 Roseibacillus sp. | reverse complement strand
TGGCGCGGCCCAGGTAGTAGGGCGGTTCCTCGGCGTCGAAGATCACGACGAGGAGGTCCCGCTCAAGGCCGCCGGACGAAGCCACGGCCTCCCCGACGGCGAGGGTGATGGCGACGGCGGAGCCATTGTCGTCGGCACAGGGGGCCTCGATGACGCTGTCGTAGTGGGCCCCGATGAGGACGGGGGCAAGGTCACGGTTGGCCCCGGGGATGATCCCGGCGAAGTTGGTGAAGTCCTGGCCATTGACGTGGTAGGGCAGGGCGAATGAGTCGCCGTGGTAGGGTTGGCAGCCGATTTCAGTGAGTCGGCGGGCGACCCAGGCTTCGGCGGTGGCATGGCCGGCGGTTCCTACCATCCGTCCTTCCGGCAGGCAGAGGGAGCGGACGTCGTTTTCGAGGGCGGTGGCGAGTTGGTCGTTGGGATTGGTCATGTTGTTGAATTGGTTTGAGTTGGCTGAGGCGGCGAAATTTGCGCCTTCATTATATTAGATTAAAATGCGCGCGCGCCCGCGTGAGGGGAGGGCAGCGTGAGGATGCTGGAGGTAGCAGGGAGGGGGTTCTCATGGCGGTCATGATCGGGGGCGGGAGGTGACGACGTCGATGATGAGGTCGTTCACGGGGTGGTCGAGAAGGCATTCCCGGTCGTCGTCTCCCCAAATGGAGAGGAGTCCGCCAGAGAAGTGCCAGGCGACCGGTCCGCTTTCTCCTTCGTAGTAGAAGGGCGCGACGGTGTCATATTCTGCTCCTTCCTGGATGTTCTTCCAGCGCCGCTGGCTGATGGTGATAGAGCTCTCGGCATCGTCATTGCCCCACACGGCGGTGAGTTGGACGTAGATTCGGGGGGTGGCTTTCTTCTTCATGGGATAGTTCAGGATTTTCCCTCGAGGTAGGAGAGAACCGAGGGCCAGCCGGGAAATTCCGTGGAGCCGAAGTGAATCCATTCCTGACCCTCCTTCTCCCCGAATGCCTGGGCGCCATTGTTGGGGCGGTCGTCGATGAGGAAGGCTCCCCTGTTGAAATCCTTGCGATGCGTGAGGATGAGGCGCTTCTTGGGCAGGTTGGGCAGGTATTGCCCGACCCAGCGGCGCTTGTCTGACCAGGAATCGGTATTGGCCCAGGGGGCGGTGGAGAGGAGGTAGACCTCGAAGTGATCCATCAGGGTATCGATGGCATCCGCCGCCCCCTCCTTCGGCTTGAGGGTGGAGAAAAGGCCCTCGAAGTCAGAGTGGTGGATCTCCTTGCCGGGGTGGAGGGCTTCCTGTTCAGCCTGCCATGCCTTGCAGGCTTCCCGGATGGAGGGATCGATTCCCTCGATTGACTGCGGCAGGTCCACGAGGACACCCCGTCCATGTCAATATAGAGAATTTTCCTGTCCATGATGATGTTCTGTTTGATGAGTGTAATTATTGGTTGAACCAGATGAGATGGGCGCCGCGGTTGTTACGGTCGGTGGCGAAGGTGCCGCCGGTGCGCTCCGCGAGGCCTCTCATCAGGGTGGTGGCCTGGGAGGCGATGATGGAGCGCCCCGTGCTGGACCCGTAGCCGTGGATGATCTTGACGCCGGAGTTGCCCATGAAGAGGGCCTGGTCAACGGCCTTCTCGATCTTGCGGCGGGCCGTTTCCCAGTCCTCCCCGGAGTGGACGACGTCCACTTCAAGAAGGCCCATGAGGATTTGGCCGCGGATAGGGGAGTCGCACTTGGGGCAGCGTTCGTACCTGCCCGCCTCCAGGGGGATCCCACAGGTGGGGCACGGGGTGGTGGAACCAGCGGAACTCATGGGAAGGCTCCCTGAGTCCTACACCATTCGGGGGGCGGGGGGCAAATTGCATGTCTTGAAGGGGGCAAGGTTATCGATCCTCCTTTTCGAGGAGTTGATAGACTGCGGATCGCGTTTCGAGATCCCCGGGCCAGGTGGCGAGATAGCGGTCGAAAGCGGCGCGGGAGCCTTCTGGATCCCCGGCGGCGTGCACGGCCCGGCCACGCATGAGGTCGTAGAAGCCCGGCTCGTCCTCTTCCGCCTTGCCGAGGAGGCGGAGGGCCTCGATCTCCTCACCGGTCTCGATGAGGGCGCGCAGGTAGCAGGGGCTGAGCCAGGGGGAATCGGGGAATCGGCCTTCCTGGATGTCACCCTGCCTCGACATGGAGAGGACGCGGTCCCAGCGCCCGAGTTCCTGCCAGGCCCGGGCCCCGAGGGCAGGGGCGCAGAGTTCCTGCGCTCCCGTGATGCGACTGTTGCGGGCGATAACCCGCAGGACGTCCTTCCATTGGCCGAGGCCGAGGGCCAGGAGAAGGAGGGCGGTGGTGTCGGCCTTGCCTTCCTTGTCGCGGATTCCGTCTTCAAGGCGCCCGGGGAGTTCCTCGTCCTCGAGGCAGTCGTCCCCGAAGACGGATTCGAGGTAGGCCCGCTGGCCGAAGCCGAGGCGTTCGGGGAGGTAGATGGAGGTGAACCAGTCCAGGTCGTAGGC
>JAKVCR010000253.1 GCA_022448985.1 Roseibacillus sp. | reverse complement strand
TACGGCCGGCGATCTCTACAGCTTCGAAAACGGATTCGAATCATGGGTGTCTACGGCCAATCTCGAGAACCCTGTCGGGCCCGCTGATCCTAACTTCCGGATCGTAGCCAACGTCCATCCCGGAACCTATCTTATAAACGTCTCGTATGAATGGGATGAACAAGGCTTTTTTGGGGACGAACCCCTACCAGGCACCGGCCCCAACCAACTCCGGACATCCTTTACACCCGGTGGCACCCTGAGCCTCAGCCCGGAAACCGCCAACATTCCTCCGAACGGCGGCAACGGCACCTTCACCGTCTCCTCCAATACCACCTGGGACTGGACCAGCAGTGCCCCCTCCTGGCTCACCAGCAATGAGGCCACCACCCAGAGCGGCAACCAGGCCTTCTCCTATTCGCTGGCAGCCAATACCTCCACCCAGCCCCGCCCGGCCACCATAACCATTACGGACGGCAACCTCACCCGCACCCATACCGTCACCCAGGCCGGAGTCACCGAAACCGACCACGGAGATACCATCGCAACCGCCACTCCCATCGCCCCCAATTCAACAACCGCTGGAGTCATTGACCCCGGGGGCGACCTCGATTACTTTCGTATCGAGGTCCCCGCACCGGGATTGCTCACCGTCCGCACAACCGGGGACATCGACACGTATGGCAGGCTGCTTGATGCTGCGGGAAACGTTCTGGCCCGGGGGGATCTCTGGGGTGGATGGAACAGGGATGGGGATGACCTCAATTTCCAGATCAGCTATTTCGTCACGCGCGGAACCTACTTCCTGAGCGTTTCAGGCTGGGCAGGGCAGAACAACAGCCCCCTCCCCGGGCCCTACCAGCTTGAAAGCTCCCTCCAGATCGGCGCCCGGGATGATTTCGGCAACACCCCTGATGAGGCCGCCGTCATCTCCCTTAATTCAGTCCGAAATGGAACCATTGAAGTCGATGACGACGTCGATGTTTTCCGCATCGTGACAAACACCACCGGACTCCTGACCGTAAGAACGACCGGAGACACCGATACCCGCGGCACCCTGCTCAACTCCGCGGGAACAATAATCTGCGTGGACAATGATGGCGAGTTCAACCCTTTCCCCGGTAACGAGTTCGATGAGGAAAACGACTCCGACCTGAATTTCGAGATCCGATACCTTGTCGTCCCGGGAACCTACTACCTCGAAGTCAGTAGCGATGGTAACGATGGCATGTTGGTGACCGGGGACTACCAACTGGTCAACTCCTTCGAACCCGGCTTCGCGGACAGACACGGACACCGCATTGAAGACGCCACCGGAATCGCCCTCGGCTCTCCGATCGAGGGCGATATCGATTACTGTAACGATATCGATTACTTCCGATTCGAGGTCGCTACTCCCGGCGTCCTGACCCTCCAGGAAGATGCCAGCGACGGCATTCGCTTCCTGCTCCTGGACGATGATGGAGCCGAAGTAGCCCCCGGGTGGTGGCGAATTCAGCAATGGGTGACCCCGGGGACCTACTACCTCGCAGTCCGGGGCGCCGAAGAGGGGTTGCGAGTAAACCTCGGGGCCTACCGGATCCAAACCTTCCTTCCCGTTCCCGCTACGCTGAGCCTGAGTCCTCAAAGCCGGAACGTCGGTGCCAATGGTAGCACCCCGTGGGATGCCTCGGTGTTTGATATCAGCACAAATGCCAACTGGAACTGGAGTTCCAGTGCCCCCTGGCTCACCAGCACTGTGCCCCCCTCCCGGGGCGCCGTGGCCAACATGCGTTTCCGCTACTCGGTCGCCCCCAACACCTCCACCGCAAGCCGCACGGCCATCATCACCATCACTGCGGGCAACCTCACCCGCACCCACACCGTCACCCAGGCCGGGGTCGACACGAGCCTCTCTCTCAGCTCGGAAACCACCAGCATTCCCGCGAACGGCGGCAGCTCCACCTTCACCGTCTCCTCCAACACCAGTTGGAACTGGAGCGACAACGCCGCCTGGTTCACTAGTAATGAAAGTCCCTCCCAGAACGGGAACCAGGTCTTCTCATACTCGGTCGGACGCAACCCCTCCACCGCAAGCCGCACGGCAACCATCACCATCACGGCGGGCAACCTCACCCGCACCCACACAGTCACCCAGGCCGGGGGCGATGTAACCCTCACCCTCAACCAGGCCACGCGCAGCATTCCCGCCACCGGCGGCAGCGGCACCTTCACCATCTCCTCCAACACCACCTGGAACTGGAACAGCAGTGCCCCCTGGATCACCAGCAATGAAAGCACCCCCCAGAGCGGCAACCAACTCTTCGACTACCTCGTAGCACCCAACCCCTCAACCACAAGCCGCACAGGTATCATCACC
>JAKVCR010000252.1 GCA_022448985.1 Roseibacillus sp. | reverse complement strand
TGCAGCACCACGGTTTCCCCTGAATTCAAGCAATCCGGCAGCCTCGTCTCCCTTGTCAGCGTGCCTCGCGATGAGCACCATCGCCCGGATTTCGAGGCCCTCCGGCGGATCGCTGAGCAACTGCACGCCCTTGCCTCTACTGGAGGCGTTCTCGCCATGCATAGCCTCGGGGAAGGAGGCCTCGCCGCAGGACTGCTCACCATGGCCGCTGGCAATGAAATCGGATTCACCGCCGATGAGACCCTCGACCCGGCGAACCTCTTCCGGGAGCGTTACGCCGCCTTTCTGGTCGAATCCGTCGCCCCCCTGGCAGTGGAAGGGGCTAAGCAAATAGGCTCAACCACTTCAGCTCCGGACTTGCAAATAGGATCCGAGTCTCTCCCGCTTAGCGACTTGTTGAAATCATGGCAAAGCCCGCTGGAAGCCGTCTACCGCACCCAGACGGACTCCCCACACCAGGAAATCGAGACCTTCCGATATACCACTGGACCTCAAATCGGGCCTCCACGGGAGGGGTCAGCCCGGCCTCTGGCCATTATCCCGGCCTTCCCCGGGACCAATTCCGAATACGACTCTGCTCGCTCGATCCGCGATGCCGGCGGAGAAGCGGAGATCCTCGTCTTCCGTAATCTCAGCCCCCAGGCTGTCGACGAGTCTCTCCAAGCCCTCGCCGACTCCATCCGCCGGGCCCAGATCCTCTTCATTCCCGGCGGATTCAGCGCCGGGGATGAACCCGATGGATCCGGGAAATTCATTGCCACCGTTCTGCGCAGCCCAGTGGTAAGAGATGCCGTGATGGACCTTATCACGGGACGGGATGGCCTCGTCCTTGGCATCTGCAATGGGTTCCAGGCCCTTATCAAGACCGGCCTCGTTCCCTTCGGAGAGATTCGCGACCCAGAGGCGGACGCCCCCACCCTGACCTTCAATGACATCGGACGTCACGTGTCCTGCTACGTGACCACCCGCATTGCCTCCAACCTCTCCCCATGGCTCTCCCAGTGCAGCGTCGATGACCTGCACCATATCCCGGTCTCACATGGGGAAGGGAAATTCTACGCCTCCCCGGAACAGATCCTGGAACTGGCCGCCACTGGTCAGGTTGCCTCCCAGTATTGCGACCTGGAGGGTAACCCCTCGATGGATATTAGTCATAATCCCAATGGATCGCTCTTCGCCATCGAGGGGATCACCAGCCCCTGCGGCCGGGTCCTCGGCAAGATGGCTCATACCGAGCGCCGCGGAACAGATGTCGGCCGCAACATTCCAGGAGAAAAACACCAGCCCCTCTTTGAGAGCGGCGTGGGTTACTTCCAATAGGAATACCCGGGGCTATAGCGTCGAGATCAACCCGTCCTCCATCCGCAGGACAAAATCCGCCAGCTGCTCCGCCTCCCGGCTGCTGTGGGTGACGTGCAGGACGGTAATGGCATGCTCCTGCTGGATCCTCTTGAGCAGGACCATCATGTCATCACGCATATCCTCATCGAGGGCCGAGATAGGCTCATCCAGCAGCAGCACCCGGGGTTCCACCGCAAGGGCCCGACCGAGGGCCACCCGCTGCCTTTCCCC
>JAKVCR010000251.1 GCA_022448985.1 Roseibacillus sp. | reverse complement strand
CGGGCGGGGCCGGGTGCTCGGGGCCTGGCCGGCTGAGGAGTTGGATGAGGAGGGACTTGATGAGGTTCCGCTCTTTCTGCTGGGGGCCTGCTCGTGCCGGGTGAAGTTCCAGAATCCCGGGTGGGACCTTGCGTTGACCCTGGACTGGGATGAATCCCTGCTGGCATCCCAGATGGAGGCTGACCAGAAGGAGGAGCCCGGTAAGGCAGGGGAGATAGTTGATCCTGAGCCAGCACGTGAAGCCCCTGCCGTCCCGGAGCTGGTCCGTATTGATGGTGGGGCAAATTCCAGTGAGGTTGATGGGGAAGGGAGAGAGCGTCCTGCCAGGGTTTCCGGATTTTCCGGGCCGATGATCAGCGCCCTGGCGGGCCTTCTCGGGGTAATGTCCTGTGTCTGTGTTTTCGCCAGCAGGTCCCGGTCGAAAGGAGATTGATTCTCCGCGGTCTTCGTCAAAAACTACTTCCGCTACCCTGCATGAAGCCTCTCACCGTTATCGTCGCCGCCCTTATTCTCGCAGGGTTGGTTCTTCTGGTATGGACCTACCGGAAGGATCGCCAGAGCACCGCAACCGCCCAGGTTATTACCGTCTATTGCGCGGCGGGAATGAAAAAGCCGGCAGAGGCGGCGGCGGCGCAATACCGGAAGGAATACGGGGTGCAGGTGAACTTCCAGTTTGGAGGAACCGTGGCCCTGTTGAGTCAGATTGAGAATGCCCCTAAGGGAGACCTTTTCATTGCGGCCGATGAACACGCGATCGGACTGGCTCGTGACAAGGGCCTGATTGAGGAGGTCCTGCCTCTCGCTTATCAGTATCCGGTTATTGCGGTACAGAAGGGAAATCCCAAGGGAGTGAAGGGGATGGAGGACCTTTTTCGGGACGACCTCCGCGTGGCGGTGGGGAACAAGGAAACTGCCAGCATCGGCAAGGCAACCAGGGCAGTGATGGGGGATCGCTGGGAAGAGTTGCTGGGCAAGGTGGCAGTCACCAAGACCACCGTGATGGAACTTGCCGCCGACCTGTCCTTTGGAGCGGTGGATGCGGCCGTGATCTGGAATTCGACGGTCCCGCAATTCAATAAACTGGAGGCGGTGAAAGTGGATCATTTCACCGCCCATAAGGACAAGGTGACGGTATCCGTGCTCGGCGCCTCGGACTCACCAGCCTCGGCGCTCAAGTTCGCGCGTTACCTGAATGCCCCGGGCAAGGGAAGCGCGGTGTTTTCCGGGATGAACTACGAGGCCATAGAAGGGGATGAGTGGGCGGAGAAGCCGGTTCTGATCCTCTACAGCGGGGGAGTCAACCGGCCGGCCGTCAGTGAGACCCTGAAGGAGTTTGCCAATAGGGAAGGAGTCAATGTCGAGACCATGTTCAACGGATGCGGGGTGCTCTGTGCGGCCATGCAGGCCATGAATGACACCTATAATCCAAGGTTTCCCGATGCCTACTACGCCTGTGACCTGTGCTTCGTGCCCCCGGTGGAAGAAAGCTTCCCCGAGGCGGTGCTCCTGACCGAGACGGTGATCGGGATAGCGGTGCCGAAGGGAAATCCCAAGAACATCCGGACCCTGGCGGATCTTGGCGGCCCCGAGTTGAAGGTGGGGATCAATAATGCCCAGCAGTCCACCCTCGGGTTCATGACCGCGGGAATGCTCAAGCAGTCTGCGCTGGAGGAGGCGGTCAGGCGTAATGTGCGCGCCGAGGTGCCCACCGCTGATCTGCTCATCAATCAGATCCGAACCGGGAGCCTCGATGCGGTGGTGGTCTACGAGGTCAATTACAAGCTGGCCGAGGACTATCTGGACTTCATCAGGATTGATCATGAGGGGGCCCGGGCGGT
>JAKVCR010000250.1 GCA_022448985.1 Roseibacillus sp. | reverse complement strand
GGGGCGGGGGCGGAGGCGGAGGCGGAGGGGGGGCCGACCGCGGAGGGGGTGGGGGTGGAGGCGGAGGGGGAGGAACAGCCCTCGAAGGAACTCCTCCGGGATCCTCATCCTCCATCATCTCATCCTCGACCTCCTCCTCTTGCTCATCCTCCGCAACCGGCTCTTCCGCGATCTCTCCAGACAAAACTCCCTGCTCCTCTACCGTCTCCACTGCTTCCACGACGGCTTCCTCAATCGGCTCTTCGGCAACCACTTGCTCCTCACCTTCGAGACCGTCGTCCTCACCGACCATTGCTTCCCCGACGACATCCAGCAGGACCGGTTCCTGCCCCTCGGCCTCTTCTTCAGCGGACCCATCCACCCCAACCACGCTCGATTCATCCCGGTCCTCTCCATCGCCAGCGCCTCCAACGATGTCTTCGACCGTCTCCTCCACGGGCTCCTCTGCGATCCCTCCAGTCGAAACTCCCTCCTGTTCCGTCGTCTCTTCTGCGACCAACGGCGGCGTCTCCACCGGGATCATGACTTCCGGCGGGGCGGGCGGGGGTGGAGGTGACGGCTCGATGGGGTGGACCGGTTGAGCCTCCATCACCGGCAGGTTCTCCTGCCCGGGAACAACTTCACCCTCAGTCGGCACGGAGGTGGATTCCGCCGCCGCCTGGTCATAAAACCCGGGAGGGGGCTCTTCTCCAACTCCCAGGAACTGCAAGGCTTTCGGCATCTCCGCGGACTCCCCCATGATCAGCTTGGG
Organism: Roseibacillus sp.; assembly: GCA_022448985.1. Lineage (GTDB taxonomy): Bacteria > Verrucomicrobiota > Verrucomicrobiia > Verrucomicrobiales > Akkermansiaceae > Roseibacillus_B. Next base: position 10,312 of record JAKVCR010000250.1, on the reverse strand, counting down.
CGCGGGAGCACCCGCCTCCGCCTGGCCCCCCACGATCAACTTGGCCCGCTTCGGGGTGGACGCCTCCTTCCCGGGCTTGTTGCCATCATCGCTTTTCTTCTTGTCGGACCCGTCCCCTTCCTCCTCGTCATCCCCGGAATCCTTCGGATCCCCTGCCCCTTCCTTTCCCTTCTCGATTCGTTCTACGACGTCCCCGGCTTTCCGGAACTTGCCCGTGGCCACGAGGTCCGCATCGAATTGGGCCGCGAACTCCACATCCTCTTCCCGGCGCCTGGCCAACTCGGCCAGCGCATCCTCGTCGAGCGCATCAGCTACGTAGCGCTCAAACAATTCGTCCCGGGTCATCTCGTTCCTCCATATCATCTCCATCAGCCCCCCGCATCCCAAATTCTATCCCCGGATTTCCCGGGGAATTTCTTCTGGACACGTATTCCGGGTCAACCGACAAGTCCGCACCAACGGCCTTCACCAGAAGGCCCGGTCAACCCGTTACCCGGCATTCCCCCCGCCCAGTCAGATGTCCATCACCCTCATCACCGGAGCAAGTCGCGGGGTCGGCGAGGCCCTCGCCTGGAAGCTGGCCAGTGAGGGCCACACCGTAGCGGCCCTCGCCCGGAGCGAGGACAAGCTACAGGAACTGGCAGGGCGGGCCCAGGCGGAAGAGCTGCCCGGAACGATCATCGCCTGCCCGGTCGACCTGCGGGATCCGGCCGTGGTGAGCGAATGCGTGAACTCCCTCGAGGAGAAAGGCCCGATCGAAGTCCTCATTAATAACGCCGCGGTGGTCCAGAACATCCCCTTTGCAGAACAATCCCTGGAGCGGCTCGATGCGATCGTGGACAGCAACCTGAAGGGGACGATGTACTGCACCCACGCGGTCCTGCAGCACATGATCCCGCGCAAGGCCGGAAGGATCGTCAACATCTCCTCGGTGGCAGGAGTCCGGGGGATTGCCGGACAGGCGAGTTACTGTGCCTCCAAGCATGGCATGGTGGGCTTTGCCGATGCCCTCACCCAGGAACTGGTCCCACACAACATCCAGGTCGCCACCATCTGTCCGGGCGCCATCGACACGCCCTTGTGGGACCCGGAGAAAAATCCTTATCCCGGGGATATCAGCAAAACGATACAGCCCAGCGAAATCGTGAACCTCGTGTGCTACCTCCTCACCCAGCCGGATCACAGTATCTTCAAGCGGATCGTGATGTTCCCGACCAACGAGTGGCACTAGGGGCACGCTTGATTACGTGGACTGAACTTCCTCTCCCAGAGGTTCTCCAATCCATCCTCCCGGAACTGGGCGGCAATCGTGGGAGCGAATGAGTCCCTCCCCCACCAAGACAACCCCTGCCCCTCGCCCCGTCTGGCCAGCTGTGAATCCTTCTTTCCGCCGCCTGCTTCTGCGGATTGGCCGCGATCCCTGACCGCCCGCTCCACGCCCTCCCGGATGCGAGCCAGCACAGGAGGCGACCCAACCGAGGTATAAACAGCTGTCTCACGGGGGAGCCGGCGCCCCGGCGACCCTTTCTGTCATTGCCTTTCCTTGTGTCCCGGGCGAACTTCCAAGCCGGACCTCTGGCCCACAAAATCCCCCCAGCCCCAGTCCATGAGACCCATCACCCGCTATCCGGCAGCGGCGCTTTGCCTCGCCCTCGCCTGCACCCTGATCACGTCTGCTCCCCTGCGTGCGCAGTCCCTGGTCATCCAGGAATTCATGGCTTCCAACCAGGACACCATCGAAGACGAGGATGGCGACAATGAGGACTGGATCGAGATCTTCAACCCGGGCGACTCGGCCGTAAATCTTGACGGCTGGTTCCTTACGGATAACGCGGCTACCCTCAACAAGTGGGCCTTCCCCGGCATCATCCTCAATCCCGGCGAACAACTCCTCGTCTTCGCTTCCAGCAAGAATCGCAACGATCCGGCAGGGGAACTTCACACCAACTTCAAGCTGACCAGCCAGGGCGAGTACCTCGCCCTCGTCCGTCCCGACGGCATCAGCGTTGAGCACCACTACGCCCCCGCCTTTCCCCTTCAGGTCCAGGATGTTTCCTACGGCCTCCAGCAAACGGCCTCCAGCACGCCCCTCATCTCCCCCGGAGTGGCAATGAAATACAAGGTGCCTGTCGACGACGACGACGACGTCAGGGAAGGAACTAATCCGGACTCGTGGATCGGAACAGAATTCCCGGACAGTTCCTGGAGCAGCGGCACCACGGGAGTCGGCTACGCCACCGGAAGTCCGGATGCCTATGATCCGCTGATCGAAACCGACGTCCAGGGACTGATGTGGACTGAGAACTCATCCATCTACATCCGTATTCCTTTTACGGTCACTGACCCTTCCACGATCTCCGGTCTCAACCTGAAAATGAAATGGGATGACGGATTCGTGGTCTACCTCAACGGGGATCCTCTCCCGGTCGCGGAAGAGAATGCGCCCTCTCCCGATGAACTCGACTACCGGTCCAATGCCACCGCCAGTCACAGTGACAGTCAGGCTCTGGTCTACGATGACTACGCGCTGTCCACTTCCCTCCTCACGGTGGGCTCCAACGTTCTCTGTATCCACGGTCTCAACGCCTCCACCGGAAGCTCGGACTTCCTCATCCTGCCGGAGTTGGAAGCAACCAGCGTGACGGGCACGGGCACTCCCGCCTACTTCACCACTCCGACGCCGAATGCATCCAACACGGGGGGAGGAAGCGCCCCCGGGCCCCTGATCCGAAGCGTTACCAGGGACCTTTCCCCCCTCTCCCTGCCCATCAAGGACGACACGCTCGCGATCGAGGCGGAGGTTCTTCCCACCATGCACCCGATCGACACCGTTACCCTCAGGTGGCGCGTGATGTACGAGACGGAAAACAGCGTTACGATGGTTGACGACGGGAGCGGATACGATGCCGTGGCGGGCGACGGCATCTACACCGCCCCCATTTCGACCAGCAACCTGTCCAGGGGCGAGATGATCCGCTGGCGGGTGACCTCCAGCGATACGACTGGTCGAAGTTCCCGCCAGCCCCAGTTCCCCGATTCACGCGACTCTCCCGAGTATTTCGGAACGATCGCGGAAGACCTCACCCTCCGGAATTCAAGGCTTCCGGTTTTTCACTGGTTTACCTCCAACCCCGGGGGCGCGAACAACACCGTCGGTTCCCGGGGATCCGTCTATTTTCTCGGGCAGTTCTACGACAACATCCAGGCCGACCGGCATGGCCAGTCAACCGGCGGTTTCCCGAAGAAAAGCTACGACTTCGATTTCAATAAGGGTGATCGTTTCAAGTACCGGGAGGGCGAAGCGCGGGTGAAGGACCTCAACATGCTCACCAACTGGGCGGACAAGTCGAAGACCCGGAACACCCTCGGGTATGAAATGGTGACCAGGGCCGGTGAACCCGCCCACTTCGCCTTTCCGGTCCGCATCCAGCAGAACGCCGCCTTCTTCAGCACCGCCGACCTGGTCGAGGACGGCGATGACCGCTATCTCGAACGGGTCGGTCTCGATGGCTCCGGGGCGCTTTACAAGATGTACAACCGCCTCGATTCCTCCACCAGCGGAGTGAACAAGAAAACGCGGAAGAACGAAAATAACCGCGACCTGCAGGCCCTCGTCAGCGGACTGGGCCAGTCGGGCGATGCCAAACTGCGCTACAGCTACGACAACGTCGACATCCCGGGAACGATCAATTATCTGGCCGCCCTCGATCTGACCAACAACCGTGATCACGGACACAAGAACTACTACCTCTACCGCGATACCAACGGGAGCGGCGAGTGGCGCCCCCTGGTCTGGGACATCGATCTCTGTCTCGGACGCAACTGGGTGAGCGGACCGGCCTACTTCGACGATACTTTCACCAGCAACAACCTGCGGGCCGGTCCCTCCAATCGCCTCAAGACCCTGATCTTCAACGATCCAACCCTCAACCAGATGTATTTGCGTCGTGTTCGCTCCCTCATGGATGATCAACTCGGATCGCCTGCTGCCCCGGTGAGCTACCTCGTCGACCGGGTTGATGAGCTCGTCACCCTGATCGATCCCCGCGACAACGGTGAGCGCAGGGGGGCTGATGATGCCGATCTCGACTACCTGAAGTGGGGATCGTGGGGAAACCGCAACCGCATGCGCCCGGCCGCGGACCGGATCAAGTTCGAACACATCCCCTCACGACGAGCACAACTTTACGGCCTGGGCGAAATCCCGGCTGCTCAAGCGGTCGCCCCGATAATCAGGATTGGCAGCGTCCAATACAATCCGACCATCAACGGAGCCTCTCCGGACCAGAGGGGAGAATACTTCATCCTCGTTAATCCGAACCGAACCGCCATCGATTGCTCCGACTGGGTGATCTCGGGCGGGATTTCGCACACCCTCCCGGCCGGCACTGTTATTCCGGCCCGGGGACGTCTCTATGTGGCGCGCGAGGCGGTGGGCTTTCGCGCACGCAGCATCAGCCCGAAGGCTGACGAAAAGCGCTACCTGGTCAGCGGATACGGTGGCCAACTCTCGGCCCGGGGCGAAACCATCATCCTCAGCGACAATGCCGGGAACACGATCGACAGCGCGACCTACCCCGGAAGTCCCACCCCGGGCCAGGAGTTCCTGCGCGTGAGCGAGATCCTCTATGCTCCGGCAGCGCCAACTGCGGAAGAACTGGCAGGTATTGCCACCCTCAGCGCCTCCGACTTCGAATTCGTGGAATTAACCAACATCGGTCCTTCACCCCTCGACATCAGCGGGGCGCGGTTTGTGGAAGGGATCTCCTTCACCTTCCCCGCTGCCACCATCCTGAACCCGGGCGACCACATCCTGGTGGTGGCAAACCTGTCGGCCTTTAACCTGCGTCATCCCGGCGGCCTCAACATCGCCGGGCAATACACCGGCAAACTCAACAATGACGGCGAACAGCTCCAGATTCTTGATGCGGTGGGTGAAAACATCCTTGAGTTCACCTACAACGACGCCTGGTACGATCCCACCGACGACGACGGCTACTCGCTCGTCCTCCTCGATCCGGCCACCACTCCGGTTACCGATTACGATCGCCCTGCAAATTGGGGTGTCAGCCTTACGGAAGGCGGGGATCCCGGGACAGCATCAACAGGGACCTCGATGACCTTCGCTTCCTGGAAGTACCAGCACTTTACCGAAGAAGAGGTTTCCGATCCCCTCGTCACGGGAGATCCCCTCGATCTCGATTCGGACACTCTCAACACCGTCCTGGAATACGGGTTTGGACGCCATCCCCGGTCCCATGACGCCGGGGGGAGTTATCGCGCATCGATCGTAACCGACGGCGGGGCAGATTACCTGGCAATGACCTTCAGGCGGCAGAAGAGCACCCTCGACCTCTCCTACCTCGTCGAAGTCTCCAGCGATCTGTCCAATTGGACCACCATCAGCACGGTGGTTGGCATCCCGGTGGACAACGGCGACGAAACCGAGACCGTGACCATCCGGGACAATGTGGAGGCTCGCAGTGACACCCCGCGCTTCGGGCGTATCACCGTGACGGTGAATCCGTAGGAGCACTCCCCCCTGGCCGGGCGACAGAAACGGGTAAGCCCAGGGCCCCGGGCATGTCAGAAGCCCCCCAACCGGCTTGGAACCCGGGTTCCCTCCGGCAGGCAAGCCCTTCATTGCCGGACCGCCATCCCACAAACCCGTGATATTTCTCCTTTGACCGGGAGCAGGGGGCAGAAGAGGATCGCCCCATGTCCATGCGAACGGTAAGCCTCACCCTCTCCTTCTGCATTTCAATCAATATGGCGTCCCAGGCGGTCGAAAACTGGGACCAGTTCCGCGGTCCTGGCGAACATGGGCAGACGGAAACCAAGGGGCTTCCCACGGAGTGGGGAGAGGACAAAAACGTTGCCTGGAAAACACCCGTCGAGGGCAAGGCCTGGTCATCGCCAGTGGTCTGGGGAAACCGTGTCTGGATCACCAACGCCAATCCAAAGGGAACCGAGCTCTCGGTGGTCTGCCTCGACAAGTCCAACGGAAAGGTTCTCTACGACAAGCTCCTCTGGAAAGTGGAGAAACCCCAATTCTGCCACGCCTTCAATTCCTACGCCTCTCCCACCCCGGTCCTTGAGAACGGCCTCGTCTATCTCACCTTCGGCTCTCCCTATACGGCCTGTCTCAAGGCTTCGGATGGCGAGGTGATCTGGAAGCGCACCGACTTCACCTGCGATCACTTCCGCGGTGCTGGCTCCTCACCCATTCTCTACAAGGATTTCCTCATCCTCAACTTCGATGGAGCAGACCATCAGTTCGTGGTGGCCATGGATAAGAAAACCGGGAAAACCATCTGGAACACGCCCCGCAGTGTGGACTATCGCGATCTCGACGCCAACGGAAAGCCCAAGCGGGGTGGCGACATGCGCAAGGCCTACGGCACCCCTCTCATCGTGAAGACCGCGGAGGGCAGGGACCTGCTCGTAAGCGCCGGGGCGATGGCCCTCTACGGCTACGAACCCATGACCGGCAAGGAACTCTGGCGGGTGGAAACGATTGGCATCCACTCCACCTCCTGCCGGCCAGTGGCTGGCCACGGCCTGGTCTATGCCACCATGGGCTTCAGCAAGGGTCTCCTCCTCGCCGTGCGCCCCGACGGAAAGGGCCACGTCAACAAGAGTCACGTCGCATGGCAGTATAACAAGGCCGCTCCCAAGAAACCGTCCGTTCTCCTGCACGGGGACCTTCTCTTCATGATCGACGATGGCGGAGTTGCCGCCTGCCTGGATGCCAAGACCGGCGGGGAAATCTGGAAGGAACGCATCGGAGGGAACTTCTCGGCCTCCCCCATCCTGGCTGACGGCAGGATCTACCTCTTTGACGAAAACGGCAAGGGAACCGTCATTGCCGCCGAAAAGACATTCAAGGTGATCTCCTCCAACGAACTGGAAGCCGGATGCATGGGATCACCAGCCGTCTCAGGGGATCTCCTCATCGTGCGCACCAAAAAGGCCCTCTACGGTATCCGCACCCGGTAATCCCCGGGCCCGGGGGGCCCTTTCCTACTTCCCGAAGGCGTAGAGGTGATTCTGGGTCTGTACGTAGAGGGTTCCGTTGGCCGCCACGAGGCTGGAATAAATCGGTCCCAGGAACTCGGCGGTAGCGATCTCCTCAAGCTTGCGGCCCTCCTTCAGGATGACCACCTCTCCATCCTCGGTTCCGATGTAGATCCTGCCGTCAACTACCAGGGTGGAGCCCCAGATCCGGCTCAGGGTGTCGTGGACCCAGACGGACTTGCCGGTCCTGGCATCAACACAGTGCACCTGCCCTGTAAAGTCAGCCACGTAGACCAGGCCGTCCTTGACTGAAGGGGTCGAAAGTGACCGGTTGATCTTCCGGTAGGTCCAGTCCGCCACCCCGGTCTCCATATCAACACAGCTGAGCATTCCTACGCCATCCCCATGCTCCGGGTCCTGGCCGATGGCGACATAGGCCTTGCCCTTGTGATACACAGGTGTCCCTACGATCTCGCTCGGCCCCTTGTAAGTGGGATACTCGCGGGGCTTACCGTCCTCGTCCACCCGGTAATCCCGCGCGTTGGCATCGATGCGCCAATGCTCCTTGAGAGTTGGAAGACCTTGCTTCGATTCCGGGCCCTCAAGGTCAAAGGCATGCAGAAAGCCATTCCCGCCTCCGAAGAGAACGGCAGGCTTTCCCTTGTAACTCCCGATACAGGGAGATGACCAGTTACAGTGCATGGTCGCCTTGGAAATCCCCACCTGCTCAGCGCCCTTGAGCTTCCCGGTCATCGCATCAAGGGCAATGAGGGTGGGAGCATCCGGTGCGGGCAGGTGGTCGTGCTCTTCATCAAAACCGTTAGAAGTCGTGGCAAGAATCGTTCCGCCCACGAGGGCTACCGAGCTGCTTGTAATATTGTGTGGGCGCACCCCCAGGGACTTCATCATGTCATAGGTCCAGAGGATATCGGCATCGGTCGGACCCACCTTGCGAGGCTCCTTACCCGGACCAGCCATATACTGGCCCTCGTCCCCAAAACCCTGGTTTCCATCTGCCAGGCCCTTCAGGTCGAGGCAGGCCACCTCGCCACGGTTGGTCATCACGTAACCCCGGTCACCGGCAATGAGGGTGGAGGAACAGATGCCGAGGTATTCCCAGTCCACCTCGTCCCCACCGGGCAACTTGGGAACGGTCAACTGCCACACGAAGGTGCCATCCTTCTCCCGGAAGGCCATGACCACCCCCCGGTCACCCTCGATGGAAGGATTCCTCGGTTTCTCATTATTGGTTCCCACCAGGACCAGCCCACTCCCAATGGTGGGCGTCCCGTATGATTCCGAACCCAGGTTGACCACCCACTTGCACCCCTTGGCACTGGCAAGATCAATCTGTCCCTCCTGCTCCTCGGATTCTTCTCCCCCTGAAATATCAAATGGCAACCCCGTCTCGGAGGAGACCATGTTCTTGCCCGGACTCCCTCCCCACTCGGCCCAGGGGTCCGCCCCGGATGGGAGGGAGAGAAGCAGAAACACGCCGCAGGCAAGGGAAGGGTGAACAGAGGCCATCATCTTTGGGGAGCAGGTCACAATGAAACGGCCCCGGGCCGGATAACCTTTCGCCGGGGACTGGCGGAATCATTGGGACATCGACGTCCCCTCGGCGAGTGGAATTCCCACAAAACGATGCCCCCGGGAGGCCTCGGCCCCGGAAATGCCCCGCTCCCGGCCTGTTTCACGAGGCGGTGGAGCGGGAATGGGTCAACAATGCGGGAATGCTCCCCCGCTCATGCCCGGATCAGTACGTGAAAAGGCCCGCCGACAAATGCCTGCGGGCCAATTCTTCGAATTCGATCTTGGGTTGGTCCTCCCGGCCAGGCCGGAGCCTGTCGAAAAGATGGGGCTTGGGAGCTCGCCACGCTCTCTTTCCCCGAACACTGACATTTGGCGCCCAGCTTCACCCGTCGAGTGTCGCTGGCTGTCAGTTTCCCGACGCTGCGCTGGTCTGCTTTGAACGATTGCATTCCGTTTCGGTTCCGCAGCGGAACCGGCCGGCGGTATCACCACCAGCTTGTCGGGTGAGACTTCTCAGCCCGGTGCTTTGCACGCCTTGCAAGCGCGCATTCACCGGACCCGGTTCAAGATGCTTCTGAGAAGAGTGCATCCTTCGCCACTTCCGCAAGGTCGGCATCTGCAACAGGCTGTAAACAGCTGAATGTCACGGATCGTTGGCCTCGCGCCACGGGTCTTGTCTCTTATCCCTCAAGTTGCCTTTTCCTTCTCACCTGGACGACTCCACTCCTTTTGGGGAGAGCCTCCCAGCGATCGGATCTTATCGCGCGCCCGTGCTTACCGCCGGCCTCCCGGCGCATTCACAACGGATCGCTCAATCCGCGGTGTTCCATTCCCCCCTTTTCTCAGCCCGGTTGCGACACCGGAGTGATACGACGGCATTTTATTCGTTCAAAACCGCCGGGTAGTGGATCACCACACTGGCTCACAGTAGCAACTGACAGTCGTAGGTCGACTGACTGTGTCCGCCTCAAGGCCCGAAACCACGGGCCGGCTGAAGCGCAATTCGGTTTGCGGATGGTTTCCCGTTCCACGCCACTTTGATTCGCATCGCAGGACGAGACCGCTCACCGCCTGGCTTCCTGGTCGTTAGACACGGAAAGGAACGACCCTCTCCGAGGAAGCCGGTGACATGTGGCCTGCGAAATCAGATTCTCCATTAGATGATGAGCCTGATTTTCCCAGGGGCCGGGAACGCCAGTTCCTCCCGACCATTGTCCAGGTTTGCACCTGGGTTTATCCCGGAGCGCCTTGAGCTTGGCTTGCGCCTCACTCGCGCCCTTGTTCTGTCAAAGAGCAAGTTCCCTTTCAGGAACGCCATGATCTAATCACGGGGCCCAAAACTGGTCAACCAGAAATCTTCATAAAGCATTAAAAGAGAGCAAGTTGTGAATATAATGGGGACAACCTCGGGCAGTTTCTCAGAATGAACGAGTTACAATTCCTCTCCCTTCCGGACCTTCCCGAAAGCCTTTGGGAATAACCGGAGGGGAAGCACTTCGGAGAGAATAAGGTCCTCTTTCTTCCCTCTCGTCCCAATCGTTTTCACCCCAGGGGGGATGCTCCCTGTCCCCCTCGCAGTTACCTCGTCTGTTAGATTATGTTAGACTGGTCTGCCCTCCCCGGCGATCCAATCGCATATCTGTCTCGCCAGTCATCAAATATTAATGATGTTAGGAAACAGCATGCTGCCACTACGTTGTTCTCCGGAGGGACCGATACCATCTTTCCTGCAAATCTGACCGGATTTGGCAGACTGTTCCTG
>JAKVCR010000025.1 GCA_022448985.1 Roseibacillus sp. | reverse complement strand
CCTAGTCGCCTTCGTTGAACTTCGCCTTCACAACGCGGGCCAGGGAAGCCCCGGGCTCCTTGAGCACCCGCGCCAGCATGGAGGCCGGCTGGTTGATGACGCTCAGCAGGGTAGCGAGGAGAACCTCGCGCGGCGGCAGGTCGGCAAGCACCTGGATCTGCGCCTCATCGAGAAGCTCCCCGTCCAAAAGACCGGCCTTGACCTCGGGCTTGTTGAACTCCTTGGCGAAGTTCTTCACAGCCTTGGCCGCCCCGCACACATCCTCTTCACCAGTGATGAAGGCGGTCTGCCCCTGCAGGGCCTCCTCCAGTCCGGACATGCCCGCCGACTCCAGAGCCCGCTTCATGTGGCTGTTCTTGGCCACATGACATTCGGCCCCTCCTTCCCTCAGTCGGCCGCGCAGTTCATTGAACTCAAGGACCGTCATCCCGGTGTAGTCTACTACCAGCAGGAACGGCGAGCCGTTCACCCGGGTCAGTAATTCGTCGACGATGATCTGTTTATCGGGATTCATGATATTATTCGGTGGCAGCGGCAACGTTCTCCAGTTTCAGGCCCGGGAGCATGGTCGCTGCGATAGTGATGTTCTCAATGTAGTTCCCCTTGGCGGAAGCGGGTTTCGCCTTTACCACGCTCTCAATGAGGGAGGAGGCATTCTCCGCCAGCTGCTCCTCGGAGAAGGAGACCTTGCCAATGGCTGCCGAAATGTTGGCGTTCTTGTCCAGCTTGTAGTCGACCTTGCCTGCCTTGGCAGCCTTCACCGCAGTGGCGGTATCTTCGGTCACCGTGCCGGTCTTCGGGTTGGGCATGAGCCCACGCGGTCCCAGTACCCGGGCAATCTTGCGCACTTCACCCATCGCATCGGGGGTGGCAATGGCCGCGTCGAAATCGGTAAACCCATCCTGAACCTTCTTGATCAGATCCTCAAAGCCCACGTGGTCGGCACCTGCCTCGCTGGCCGTCTTGGCGGCGTCGCCCTGGGCAAAAACTACCACCCGGACATTTTTCCCGGTTCCGTGCGGAAGGGCCACACTTCCACGCACCATCTGGTCACTCTTCTTGGAATCCACTCCAAGCCGGAAGGAGAGCGTCACGGTCGGGTCAAACTTCGGGACGGGAAACTTCTTCAGTGTTCCTACTGCATCAGCGAGGGTGTAGGGGCGGTCTTCCACCAGCTCCGCGGCCTTCTGGTATCGTTTACTTCGTTTGCTTGCCATTGTTCTTGTTGCAGTGCGAATGGGCCCGATTGGGTCCTCCTGCGGTTATTGGTCTTTTGGTTTCTTTCTGGAAATCTGCATCCACGGACAATTACATCCCCTCGATCTCAAGGCCCATCTGCATGGCCGTTCCTGCAAGGATCTTGGCTGCCTGCTCGGGATCGTCCGTGTTGAGGTCCGGCATCTTGATCTTCACTACCTCCATGAGCTTGTCCTTGGTGATCGAGCCGACCTTCTCCTTGTTCGGCTCTCCCGATCCCGATGCAAGATTGGCTGCCTTCTTGAGTAGTACCGCCGCAGGCGGCTGCTTGGTCACGAAGTCAAAACTGCCATCCCCATAGACGGTGATGATGGTGGGGAGGAGATCGCCAGCCTGCTGCTGGGTGGCCGCATTGAAATCCTTGCAGAACTGCATGATGTTCACACCGGCCTGCCCGAGAGCCGGACCAACCGGCGGAGAGGGATTGGCCTGTCCGGCCTGAATCTGGAGCTTGAGAGTGCCTTTGACTTCTTTTGCCATGAGATGAGGGTGGGTGGAAATTAGGAGGTTGAAATGTATTTGGAGGGAATCTCGTCGTTGGAGCTTTGACCGGGTTAGCCCCGCTCGACCTGCCAGAATTCTAGTTCCACCGGGGTGGAGCGGCCAAAGATGGTGACCGCCACGCGCAGCTTACCCTTCTCCTCGTCGATCTCCTCCACGATCCCGTTCTGGCTCTCAAATGGACCATCCGCAACCTTCACCGTATCGCCTACCTCAAAGCTGATAGCCGGCCGCACGCTGTCCTCGCGCTCCTTGATCTGGGCCAGCATGCTCTCCACCTCGCGTTGCCGCATCGGGATGGGGCGGTCCTTGGTTCCGGCAAAGCCGATCACCCCCTCCATCTCCTTGATGAAATACCAGGTGTCCTCCACCAGGCTGTTGTCCTCGGTGAGAAGGTTCATGTTCACGATGATATAGCCCGGATAGAACTTTCTCTTGGTCTCCGTCTTCTTCCCACGCCGGACCTCGGACACCATCTCGGTCGGCACGAGGACTTCGTAGATCTTGTCCTTGAGTTCCTCCCGCTCAGTCAGCGCACGAATTCTCTTGGCCACCTTCTGCTCCTGCCCGGAGAGAACGTGTACTACGTACCACTGTTGGTTTGGTGGGGGAATGGTCGGCATATGATTAATCAGCGTCCCAGTTGCGTCAGGAAATCAACAACCTCGCGGTGCACCAGGTCCCAAAGTCCCACATAGGCCGCCAGCAGGATCATTGCGATCAGGATGACCACCGTGGAATCGATGAGTTCCTTGTACTTTTTGAAGCCCTTGACCTTGGGATCCGGATCCCAGGGCCAGGAGGCCTTGCGAAGCTCACCTTTGACCTCGCCTACGAAGGTAGAAAATTTCTTCAACATGATGACTTATTACCGAGGAGAAAACTGGCAGGACAGGCGAGACTCGAACTCACAACCCTCGGTTTTGGAGACCGATGCTCTACCAATTGAGCTACTGTCCTTTTGGCGCGTCAGGGGCACCCCGGCAAAACGCCCGAGTGCCCCCTGGTCAAATCGATGGTTGTTTCGTGATTCTCGGGGGCGTGGTTACTCAATAATCTTGGCAACCCGACCCGCACCAACCGTGCGGCCCCCCTCCCGGATGGCAAACCGCATGGTCTCTTCCATCGCGATGGGGGTGATGAGGTTGATCTGGAGGGTGACATTGTCTCCGGGCATGACCATGTCCACTCCGTCAGGCAGTTCAATGCTTCCGGTCACGTCGGTGGTCCGGAAATAGAACTGCGGGCGGTAGTTGCTGAAGAACGGGGTGTGCCGACCGCCCTCATCCTTGGAGAGCACGTAAACCTCGGCTTCAAAACTGGTGTGGGGATTCACCGATCCGGGCTTGGCAATCACCTGCCCCCGCTCGATTTCCTCCTTCTTGACCCCCCGCAGGAGGAGGCCGACATTATCGCCCGCACGTCCTTCGTCGAGGAGCTTACGGAACATCTCAACGTCGGTGACGGTGGTCTTCTGGGTATCCTTGATACCAACGATCTCCACTTCCTCCATCTTCTTGATGATCCCCCGCTCAACCCTTCCGGTCGCAACCGTGCCACGGCCTTCAATCGAGAACACGTCCTCGACGGGCATCAGGAAGTCCAGGTCGATGGGTCGCTCGGGCTCGGGGATGTAGGAATCAACCGCTTCCATCAGCTTGAGGATCGACTCCTTATGCCCAGCATCACCTTCCATCGCCTTGAGGGCGGAACCCGCCACGATGGGAATGTCATCGCCGGGGAATTCATACTGACTGAGCAGTTCGCGGATTTCCATCTCCACAAGTTCGAGAAGCTCTTCGTCGTCCACCTGATCCGTCTTGTTAAGATAGACACAAATGGCAGGAACCCCGACCTGGCGGGCCAGCAGGATATGCTCTCGGGTCTGGGGCATCGGACCATCCGCGGCGGAGACCACCAGGATGGCGCCATCCATCTGGGCCGCACCGGTGATCATGTTCTTCACATAGTCCGCGTGTCCGGGACAATCGACGTGCGCGTAGTGGCGATTATCGGTCTCGTATTCCACGTGGGCGGTCGAGATGGTGATTCCGCGCTCCTTCTCCTCAGGGGCGGCATCGATTTCGTCGTAAGCCTTGACGTCACCTCCCCCCATCTTTTCTGCAAGGACCATCGTGATCGCTGCGGTGAGGGTGGTTTTTCCATGGTCGACGTGGCCGATCGTGCCGACATTCACGTGAGGTTTATTCCGTTCAAACTGTTCTTTGGCCATATGCTTGTTTGCTGTGGATCTTTGTTTCTCTTCGCTCTAAGCTCATGGCGGGAATTGAACCCGCGACCTCGTCCTTACCAAGGACGCGCTCTACCTCTGAGCTACATGAGCGAGGTATGTTTGCTCCTCGCAGCGTGTGGACAGTTCCCCCCCCGGAGAAAGGTTTAGTGTGCCCCAGAAGGAAATGACCAACGCCGCCAAAAGCGGGGCGGAAATTACCAAAGCCCACTACACTGTCAAAAAAAAAGTAGAAGGGAAAGAAATTCGTGAAATCCCAACAAATCAGGGGCTTCCCGAACATCAGCCCCGCCCGGAGGGTGGGTCCGCCACCCCATCGCCACTCTCCTCCCCCATTTCAGGCCCCTATTCCACCGTTTCCGCGCCCTGGTTTGCAGGACTGAACAATTCATTAACCCGTTTTAACTCCACTGCGTGGCCACTTTCCTCGTCCACTCCCACAATGACCCCACAAATCCGTACCGGTCCCTTCGCCACGGGAAATCTGGTCGGCAGGCCGGTTCGAAATCGCCACACAACCGAGGCAATTTCACGTCCCAGCACCGATTCCGCCGGGCCGCACATACCTGCATCCGTCAGGTAAGCTGTGCCACCCGGAAAAATCTGCTCGTCGGAAGTCTGCACGTGGGTGTGGGTTCCCACCACCAGGGAGACTCTCCCATCGAGTGCCCGTCCCATCGCAATTTTCTCGCTGGTAGCCTCCGCATGAAAATCCAGCACGATAGCCCGCACGTCCTCTAGGCGCATCGCCTCCACCGCTTCTTCCACCGAGCTGAGGGGATTTTCAAGGGGAGGATTCATGAACACCCGTCCCTGGGCGTTAATCACGCCCACCTTCCCCTTCGCGGTCTCCAGAATTACACTTCCAGCCCCGGGCGCTCCCTCGGGAAAATTAATCGGTCGCAGAAGCCGGGGCTCGGTGGGGAAATATTCCATGATCTCCCTCTGGTCCCACACGTGGTCCCCGGTGGTGATTACCGCTGCTCCTGCTCGCAGGAGGTCGATCGCGATTTTCGATGTGATCCCCCTCCCCCCGGCCGCGTTCTCCCCATTGACCACGATAAAATCGAGACCCTCTTCCTCCCGCAATCCCGCCAGACGGGCAGTCACGGCCTTCCGCCCCGGTTCGCCCACCACATCGCCCAAAAACAGGATCCTGATCATTCTGCGAATTCTATGGTATAAGTCAGCCAGCCGGGGGCAACTCCCGGGAGTCAATCAGGTCCCCGCCGAACAACAACAGGATTTAACGGATCACGATGTCCAGCCGCCTGCGGAAAGCATCTCCCCTCTACCTTATCGGAGTAGTCCTCCTCATCGGGATTCTCTACGCTCTCCTCACCCGGACCCCGCAACTCGATCCCGCTCCGGAACTTCCGGCCCCTGATCCCCGCCTCGCCAGTCTCGGGGTTCCTCCCGATTGGACCCAGCTCTCCAAGTATGATGGCGTCCTCACCCGGGTGGAATTCGAAACGGCCCTGCAGGACATTTATCTCCTGGGAGAGAATCTGTATTTCGACATTGGAGAGGAAGGAGTCCGCGTGGCCACGGAATTATCTCCTCCCGGTCCTTCAATCGCCTTTGCCGTCGGTGAGACCCGTAAACCTCCCCCGCGCTACTGGCGGTCTACGACCGAAATCCCTTCCGGGCCAGCCACCCAACCCCTCGATGGAGTACGCATAGCCATTGATCCCGGTCACATCGGGGGTGAGTGGGCCCGCATGGAGAAGCGGTGGTATCAGATCGAGGACACCACCCCGGTCACCGAAGGGGACATGACCCTGTTAACCGCCAAGCTGCTCGCGCCACGACTCGAATCCCTGGGAGCCACGGTGACTCTCGTGCGTTCGGCCAACGAACCAGTCACCGAACTCCGCCCGACGGACCTGACGGAATACGCCACCCAACTCATGCCGGCAGCCCCGGCAGAAGAGGTTCGCGCTCTCGCTGAACAGCTCTTCTATCGCACTGCCGAGATCCGGGCCCGCGCCGCCCTGGTCAATAAAACCATCAAGCCCGATCTGGTTCTCTGCCTTCACTTCAACGCCGAAGACTGGGGCAAGGATCCCACCAACCCACAGCTCTCGCCACGCAACCATTTCCACATGATTCTGCATGGCGCATACATGGACGGAGAGATCGCCCACGAGGACGAGCGTCTCGAACTCATGCACAAGATTTTCCAGAAAGTGCACGAGGAAGAGGCCGCCCTTGCCACCGCCCTGACAAACGCGTTCCTGGAAGACACCCGCCTGCCCGCCTACGTCTATCGTCTGGGCAAACCAGCCAGGCGGATCGGCCCCGCCCTCTGGGCACGCAACCTCCTTGCCAACCGTCTCTACCAGTGCCCCGTTCTCTTTTGCGAGCCCTACGTCATGAACAACGAGGTCGTCCACGCACGGGTGCAGGCCGGCGACTACGACGGAGAAATGGAAGTAGCCGGGACCCTGCGCAAGTCCCTCTACCGGGAATACCGCGATGCAGTGGTGAAGGGCCTGGTGAATTACTATTCAGCTCGTGGTAAAAGTGAGCTCTAAATTGAAGAACCTGATGCCGTTCCAGAGTTGTTCTTTGCAGGCTTCTATCCGCGGCCTACCGTCCACCATTTACTAGATGGATCGCCACCTTCTCATCGCTGGCCACGGCTACCTCGGCCAGGAAGTCGCCCGGCAGGCCTCCGGAATGGGTTGGCACGTCACCGCTCTCTCCAGGTCGGGTGATGGTGGTGCACTTGCCTGCGACCTCTCCGGACCCGACCAGGTGGCAGGTCTTAAATCGATGATCCCCCCCCCGGACTCCATCATCTTTAGCGCCTCTTCCGGCCGGGGCGATACCGATGCCTACCGCGCGGTCTTTCTGGACGGCTCCCGCCACCTCCTCGCCACTTTTCCTGACTCTCATCTCATTTTCGTCTCCAGCACATCCGTCTATCACCAGATCGACGGGTCCCTCGTCACCGAAGAGTCGTCCACCGAACCCACGCGCGAAACGGGACTTCTCCTTCTTGAAGCCGAGTTACAGGTCCTGGAGGGAAACGGAACGGTTGCCCGCCTGGCAGGACTCTACGGCCCGGGCCGCAGTGCCATCCTCCGAGGCCTGCTGAAGGGCACGGCCATTATAGAGGAAGACGGACGACGCTTTCTGAACCAGATCCACCGTGACGACGCCGCCGCGGCCCTCCTCCACCTCGCAGGTCAGACCGACTCCCGGCGCACTGTCTACAACGTCTGCGATTCCTCTCCTCTCCACCAGGGAGACTGCTACCACGCCCTCGCCGCTCTCTTCAGTCGTCCCGTGCCAGCTGTCGGGCCACGCCCTGAAAATCGTAAGCGAGCCTGGACCCACAAACGCGTAAGCAACGAAAAGCTGCGCGCTACCGGCTGGGAACCTTCCTATTCCTCCTTCATCGATGCCGCGGAGACAATCGCTGCCTCACTGCAATAAGGCGACCGGGGGATACCATCCTCCATTCCTATTTCCCCGGCGCTGACACATCCCCTGACCTTACCGCCAGCGATACTTCCGGATCCCTTCGGCAATAGCCTGGGCCGCAGTAGTATGAAAGGAGCTCGTCACACAACGCGCGCGTTCACTTGAATTGCTGATGAATCCACACTCCACCAGGACGGCCGGGCACTTCGTCTGCACCAGTACCGCAAAGCGGGCGAAGCGGACCCCGCGGTTCTTCATGCGGCACTTGCGGGCCAGTTCCCGGTGAATGGAAGATGCCAGCTGTCGTCCGGCCGCGCCCGCATAGAAGGTTTCCGCCCCCCGCACCCAGGTGTTCCGGGTGGCGTTGAAGTGGATGCTCACAAAGATGGCATTGCGATAACGATTCGCAATAGAAGCCCGGCGCGAAAGCGACAGGAAGGAGTCACTCCGGCGGGTCATCACCACCCGGTAGCCATGCAGCTTGAGGTAGTACTCCAGCTTGCTGGCTACCTTCATGTTCAGGTAGGACTCCTTGACTCCACCCCGGTAGGCACCCCAGTCCTTCCCTCCGTGGCCGGCATCGATCACCACCGTTTTACCCCGTCCTACGGTGGAACCGGGATACGAGCTCTGCGCCTTCGTGCTGCTTGAGCTCGGGGAGCTACTGCCCGGGATCTTGATGCGCTGACCGATCTGAAGATTCCGGTGGTCCTTGATCCCGTTGTAGGACTTCAGGGTCGCCACCGAGGTCTTGTACTGCCTTGCCAGGGCATAGAGGGTGTCCCCCTTACGGATGGTATGGATGCCTCCATAGAGCAGGGTCCCCGAGCAAAGAAGCATCAGGGCCGCCACCAAAGTCAGGCGAATGGTTTTGACGGGATACATGTGGACAGCAGATCCAAAAAGTATCCTTTATTTTTAAAAAAGTCAAATAGTAAAGGAATTCTAAGTAATTCCCTCATGGCTCTTCCTTTTCCACCCCAGCCCCCTCTCCCTCTGAATCGAGTACTTCCTCCACCGCCATGCGCCGCTGGACAGAGAGCAAGGGCCGAATCAGGCCATAGATAAGGTAAGCCGAGAACCAGACAGCCGGCAGCACCTGGAAAAAGACGATGGTGGCTGCTACAAAGATTATGCCTATCGCAAGCAAGGGGATACTCGCCCGCGTACTCCACCCAACCCTCTTGAAACTAGGATAACGAATGTCGCTGATCATCAGGAAGGAAAGGCCAAGCATGGCCCCTGCCAGCACCCAGTTCCACGCGCCGAGTTCACGGTCGTTGTCATGGAGGTAGATGATCAGAAAGGTGAGAGAGGCAATGAAGCCCGCCGCCATCGGAATGGGAATACCGCGGAAGGTCTTGGAATCCTCTTCCGAGGCCCCCGGCGCCAGACAATTAAACCGCGCGAGACGAATCGCTCCGCACAGAAGATAAATAAAGGCGATGGCCCAGCCCACGCCCGATTCCGCACGTTGTAATCCTTCCGGAAGCTCAAGGTTCAGGAGAACCGCCTTGGAGCAGAGCAGAGCCGGAGCCATCCCGAAGGAAACGAGATCCGCCAGCGAATCAAACTCCCGCCCAAAATCCGACTCCTGCCCACCCAGCCGCGCGAGGCGACCGTCCAGTAGGTCAAAAAGGCAGGCCCCGAAGATGAGGAGAAGCGAGGTTTCATAGTAATGCTTGGCATCCCCGAATTCGGGCATCTGCATTCCCTTGAAGATCGTCAGGACCGCAAAAAAACCGCAACACAGATTCCCCGCCGTCATCAGATTCGGCAGGAGATAGATCCTGGGTTCCTTGTCTCGCTCCATCTCTCCCTCACTATACGGACATTTCTTTGAAGACAAACACTGGAAATCGGAGCTCGCTGCGTCATGCTCTTCCCGTGACCGGGGATATAGAAATTCGTGCCGACCAGCGTATGGAGGACCTCCTCGCCCTGCTTCCGGGGGCTCGGCGCACACTTTTCGCCTCCTATCATGTCGGGGGCTGCCAGTCCTGCGCCTATCGCGACGACGAAACCCTTACCGAAGTCTGCGACCGCAACGACATTCCCGTGGAAGAGGCCATTGCTGCCCTGCTGGCCAGCCACGAACGCGACCAGGCCCTGCTGATTCAGCCCTCCGGCCTGCAGAAGCGGCTTGAGAATGGCGAAGCCATTCTCCTCCTCGATATCCGCAGCCGTGAAGAGCACGACGCGGTTCGTTTACCCGGCTCCAAGTTCCTCAGCCAGGAGCTCCAGAACGACCTTTTCGCCCGTCCCCCGGAACAGCCAATCGTTCTTTACGATCATCGTGGCCGCGATGTTCTCGATCGCTGTGCCTGGTTCCACGGCCATGGTCTGAAAAACGCCCTTGCCCTCGCAGGCGGCATCGACGCCTGGTCGCAGGACGTCGATCCCGGCGTTCAACGCTACCGCCTGGAACTGGATTAGTCCCATTTTCCCGCTTGGATCTTCCCCCTGATCGCGGAAACTCATTTCCCATGAATCGTCGTCACTTCCTTGCCTCCTCCGGCAGCACGGTCGCGACCCTCGGCGCCCTCGCTGCCGTTGAATCGCCCGAGCTCCCGGAAGGAAAGAAACCCGAAGCCATACGCCCGCACGACGGCCCCAACCGCATCGGTGTTTCCTCCTATTCCTTCTGGGGATTCCGCCGCAAGGAGTTGCGCTCCCTCCACTCCAATCTCGAACACGCCGCCCGCATGGGTTTTGACGGGCTCGAGATCCTCCAGAGGCAATTCGAGTCCACCGACAATGCCACCCTGCAGAAGGTCAAACGTCACGCCTTTGTCCTTGGCCTCGACCTCATGGGCTATTCCACCCACCAGGGATTCCTCTCCCCCGACAAGGACCGGCGACAGAAAAACATCGACCATACGATCGACTGCCTTGAGCAGGCCTATCAACTCGGGATCCCCACCATGCGCGTGAACTCGGGCACGTGGGGCACCTCAAAGAGCTTTGACGACCTCATGGCCAAGCGGGGGATCGAGGAACCGCTCAAAGGCTACACCGAGGAAGACGCCTACAAGTGGGTGATCGACGCCTATGAGAAACTCGTCCCCGAAGCCGCAAAACGCGGCGTCATCATGGGACTGGAGAATCACTGGGGTCTCGGGGTCACCCCAGAGGGCATCAAGCGGGTAGTCAACGCAGTCGATTCGGAGTGGCTGCAGGTGACTCTCGACACCGGCAACTTCCTTGAGGACCCCTACGCGAGGCTGGCCCAATTGGCCCCCCGGACCGTTCTCATGCAGTGCAAGACCTACTTTGGGGGCGGTCGCTGGTACACCCTGGACCTCGACTACGCCCGCATTGCCGGCATCATGAAAAAGGCAGGGTTCAAGGGTTACGTCTCCCTCGAATTCGAGGGCAAGGAGGACCCCCTCACCGCAATCCCCAAGTCCCTTCACCTGCTGCGCGCACACTTCGGTGCAACCGCCCGTCCCGCTCCAAAAGGTTAAATCCTGACCGGCGAGGACACCCATAGCTGGTATAAGCCCTTCTACACCCCCCAAGCAACAGGGCGCACATGCAGGGACTCTGCTCTCGCCCTGCCTCGTTCCCGAAGGACTGCCGTTACCGTCCTGATCCCAGGAACTAGACCTGGAAATCTTTGGGGCTTCCCATCAAACCATCCGCTGTCACTCTCCTGCCCATGAAAGCGCTTTTCATGCTCGGAATCCTCCTATTGTCCCCATTCGTCATTGCGGCAGAACCGGAGTGGAAACCACTCTTCAACGGCAAGGATCTGAACGGCTGGCACCCCGTGCCCGGTGGCAAATGGGAAGTGGTGGACGGAACTATCCTCGGCACTTCGCCCCGTAGCGAACCACGGCACGGCCTCCTCATGACCGATAAGCGCTTCAAGAACTTCAAGGTGCGGGCCAAGTTCAAGGTTACAAGTGGTGACAGCGGATTCTACTTCCGCGTAGAGAAGACCAACACCCATGTCAGTGTCAGGGGCTTCCAGGCTGAGGTCGACAACTCCAAGGAAGTGGGGGGGCTTTACGAGACCTCCATGCGGGCCTGGGTCAAGAAGCCCGATCCCAAGCTCATCGCCAAGACGGTGAAGCCGGGTGCGTGGACCGATCTCCTGGTCACCGCGGTCGGAGACGACATCACGGTCTCCCTCAACGGTGTGAAGGTGACCGAATTGCTGGGCGATAAGAAATGCCTCAAGGAGGGCCACATCGCCCTCCAGTTGCACGGGGGCCAGAACATGATGGTGCATTTCAAGGACCTCGCGATCATGGAGCTTCCCTAGCCCACTCGTCACCGCACCAGCTCCCGGCGTCTGAGAGGCTGATTCCCCGGGTTCGACAGACAAGCCTGGTCTCCACAATCATCCCCAGCCCCTGCCCTGCTACCACCAGCCGCCCAGTAGCAAGACCAGCAGAGCACCCACCAGCGCCACCGCGGTCACTACCCAGTACCACCTGATCCGTATCGCCTTTGAGGTCCTGTGCCCGAATTCACGCGCAACGAAATCCTCATAATCAAATTCCTCGTCCGGCAAATCAAGCCCATCGTGGGCCTCGTCCTGCTCCCATGATCGCCGTCTGGGCGGGGTTCGAGCCTTCTTCTTCCGTTTGCGCTTCCTGGTTCCCCCTCCACACCCGGGACACGCCACCCCCACCTTCACTTCAGCTCCACAGGTGGGGCATATATAGCAGTCGGAATCCATCCGTGGAGCTTCCAGCGGTCTAACCGGTTACAACAGGTCCCGGGGATGTTTCAGGATCACAGCCGCAGCACCTTCGCCTAATAACGATAGTGTTCCGCCTTGTAAGGGCCTTCCACCGGCACATCGATGTACTCGGCCTGCTCGGGAGTGAGTTTGGTCAGCTTGCAGCCGATCTTGTCGAGGTGCAACCGCGCCACCTCCTCGTCGAGCTCCTTGGAAAGCACCTCCACCCCGATCTCGCGGGTGCCCTTCGTCTCCCAGAGCGCGATCTGCGCAAGAGTCTGGTTTGTGAAGCTGTTGCTCATCACGAAACTCGGGTGTCCGGTGGCGCATCCGAGATTCACGAGACGGCCCTCGGCCAGCATGTAGATGCTGTTGCCGGTCGGGAACGTGTAGCGGTCCACCTGTGGCTTGATATTGAGCTTCCTGATCCCCTCGATCTGCTCAAGCTTGTCGACCTGGATCTCGTTGTCAAAGTGACCGATGTTACAGACGATGGCCTGGTCCTTCATCTTCTCCATGTGCTCCGCACGGATGATGTTGAAGTTACCCGTGGTGGTGACATAGATGTCGCCCCAGCCCAGGGTGTCCTCCACCGTGAGTACGCGATAGCCTTCCATCGCAGCCTGCAGGGCGCAGATGGGATCGATCTCGGTGACCACCACCTGGGCGCCCTGGGCCCGCAAGGCCTGGGCACAGCCCTTGCCCACATCACCATAGCCGCAGACCACCGCCACCTTGCCGGAAATCATGACATCGGTGGCACGCTTGATCCCGTCCACCAGTGATTCGCGACATCCATACAGATTGTCGAATTTCGATTTGGTCACCGAGTCATTCACGTTGATGGCAGGAAAGAGAAGCTTGCCCTCGCGCTGCATCTGATAGAGCCGGTGCACGCCGGTGGTGGTCTCTTCCGAAACACCCACCAGTTCCTTGACCCACTCATGGAAGACCCCGGGTCGCTCAGCCTGGATCTGCTTGAGGAGATCCTTGATGACCTGTTCCTCGTGGTTATCTGAGGGCGTGTCGACCCAGTCACTCCCCTCCTCCAGCTCGTAGCCCCTGTGAATGAGGAGCGTGGCATCCCCTCCATCGTCTACGATGAGCTCCGGGCCCTTGCCATCCGGAAACTGAAGGGCCTGCCAGGTACACCACCAGTATTCTTCCAGGGTCTCACCCTTCCAGGCGAATACCGGCGTGGCTCCCTCCGCGATGGCCGCCGCGGCGTGATCCTGGGTGGAAAAAATGTTACAGGAACACCAGCGCACATCCGCACCCAGATTCTGCAGGGACTCGATGAGCACCGCCGTCTGGATTGTCATGTGCAATGAACCCATCACGCGTACCCCATCGAGCGGATGCTGCGGACCGTACTTTTCCCTCACTGCCATCAAGCCGGGCATTTCGTGCTCGGCAATCTCAATCTCCTTCCGCCCGAACTCGGCCAAGCCGAGGTCGGCCACCTTGTAGGGCAGAGCCTGCTGTTCTTCAGCAATCACACTCATAATAGTTTTAGTTGATCCTTAAGCTGACACGGCCTGGGAGGTGACCGCATTCCTGAGATCGGCAACTTTGTTGGTTTCCTCCCAGGGCAGGTTGGCGTCCTCCCGCCCAAAGTGCCCATAATTTGTGGTGGTCCGGTAGATGGGCCGGAGCAGGTCCAGCTGGGCAATGATGTCGGCAGGCTTAAAGGAGAAAACCTCCTTTGCCGCGTGCTCAATCTGCTCTTCATCCACCTCATTCGATCCAAAGGTGTTCACGTTGATGCTCACCGGATGGGGATGGCCGATGGCGTAGGCCACCTGCAATTCGCACTCGCGGGCCAGACCGGCCGCCACGATGTTCTTAGCCACCCAGCGGCACATGTAGGCCGCGGAGCGATCCACCTTGGAGGGGTCCTTCCCGGAAAAGGCGCCCCCGCCGTGGCGCCCCATCCCTCCGTAGGTATCAACGATGATCTTGCGTCCGGTGAGTCCGGCATCACCCTCCGGCCCTCCCACCTCGAAACGCCCGGTCGGGTTGATGAGATATTCGGTGTCCTCGGTAAGAAGTTCCCCCGGCAGAACCTTTTCAATCAGGTCCCTGCGCAACAACTGCCGGATATCATCCGTCTTGATCTCCACGGCATGCATGGTGGAAACCACCACCGCAGTGATCCGGCTGGGCCTGTTGTCAATATACTCGATACTGACCTGCGTCTTGGAATCCGGGCGCAGCCACGTATGGACCCGGTCCTTGCGCAGCCGGGTCATCTCCTGGCCGAGCTTGTGGGCGTAGAGAATGGGGGCCGGCATGAGCTCGGGCGTGTCGTTGGTGGCGTAACCGAACATGATACCCTGGTCGCCTGCACCCTGTTCATTCGTTTCCTTTCCCTCCGCGGCCGCGGCATCAACCCCCTGTTTGATATCGGGCGACTGCTTCCCCAGCATGTTCATGAGGAAGGCGCCTTTCTCGAACTTGCAGGTGTAGGAGTAATCAGGCTCCTTCGCAGGATCCTCGGGGTCCTTCACGTAATCGGCGTCATAGCCGATCTCCTTGAGGGTTTCTTCCACAACCTTGCCATAGTCGAAGATGGCATTGGTGGTGATCTCCCCAGCGAGACCAACCACATTATCCTTCACAAAGGTCTCGCAGGCCACCCGGCTGTCGGTGTCGTGCTCAAAGCAGGCATCGAGAACCGCATCGGAAATGGTATCGCAGACCTTGTCGGGGTGACCTTCAGTTACCGATTCGGACGAGAAGATAAATGATCGGGACATGGTGTTTCTTTCTTTTCAGCTGGAATATATCTACGAATCTTGATTTGTTGATACGAACTAAGCACGCTTCTCGATGCCGTCAATTCTCAATTCGCTGAAATTACTGGCTGATCCCACTCGCCTTCGCCTCGTCCTGCTCCTGGCCGAGGAAGCTCTCAGCGTGGCGGAACTGCAGGAAATCCTCGGAATGGGACAGTCCCGGATCTCCACCCAGCTCGCCCAGCTCAAGAAGGCCGGGCTCGTCTCGGACCAGCGCTCCGGGAAAAACAACATCTACTCCGCCCAGCCTGACAAGGAACTCCTCGAGATCTCCCGGAAAGCGGGCGCGGAACTCAGTGAACGCAAGAAAGACCTCGCCTCCCTGCACCACGTCCTGCGGAAGCGAAAGGACCGCACCCGGGCCTACTTTGACGAGCTGGCCGGGAAATTCGGACGCCATTACGTCCCGGGCCGTTCGTGGAAGGCGCTTGCCGAGGGACTGCTGAAGATTCTCAACTTTAACGTCGTCGCCGACCTGGGGGCGGGCGAAGGCACTCTCTCCCAGCTCCTGGCCCAGCGGGCCCAGCACGTCATCGCAATCGACCACTCGAAGAAAATGGTGGCCTTCGGAAAAAAGCTCGCCCGGGAGAACGATCTTCCCAACCTCGAGTACCGGCTGGGTGACATCGAGTCACCTCCCATCGATGACAAGTCGGTCGACCTCGCCTTCCTCAGCCAGGCCCTCCACCACGCTGCCAATCCCGCTCGCGCCCTGCGGGAAGTCCACCGGATCCTCAAACCGCGGGGCCGACTGGTGATCCTTGATCTCCTTCAACACTCCTTCGACAAGGCCCGCGAGTTGTATGCCGACACTCACCTGGGCTTCGCCGAAGTGGAGATTGCTGATCTGTTAGAGGATGCCGGATTCAAGAACGTGGAAACCGTCATCGTGGACCGTGAGGAAGCTCCGCCCCACTTTCAGACGCTTTTGGCAGTGGCGGAGAAGTAATATCCGGCGTGAACCTCATGGTTTAAGGAGTGACGACTGCGGCCCCGGCTGGCAACTTGGACCCCACAAGGCGCCCATGCATTTCCTCTCCCCCCCGTCCCGATCCCTTGTGCTTGCCTGCCTGTGTGCCACGGTCCTTCCTTCGCAGGCTGGCGATTGGCCTCACTGGCGGGGACCGGAACGCAATGGCATCTCCACCGAGAACCTGCCTCCGGAGGCCCTGGGCAACATTGCCGGGAAGATCGCATGGAAGGCGGAAGTGGGGACCGGATTCGCCTCGGTTTCCGTGGTGGGCGATCGCCTCTTTACCACGGGACACCGCAAGGGCTCCGACACCATCTACTGCCTCAGTACCAAAGACGGATCGATTCTCTGGAAGCACTCCTTCAGCGCCGATCTTGGCGACAAGTTTTACGAGGGCGGTCCCGGGGCGACCCCCACGGTGGAGGGTGCCAGGGTCTACCTCGTATCCAAGTGGGGCGACCTCTTCTGTCTCAGGAGCTCCGACGGAGGAGTAGTCTGGAAGAAGCAGCTTCACGACGAGGCCGGAGTCCGGATCCCGACCTGGGGATTGAACGGATCCGCCACCGTGCTGGGCGATACAATTTTTCTCAACGTCGGCACGGCGGGCATGGCCCTGAGAAAGAATGATGGCAAGATCCTCTGGCGCTCCGAGGCGGGCGCCCCAGGCTACTCAACCCCTCTTCCTGTCAAGCTGGGCGGGGCGGCGGCCATCCTGCTGGCCAGCGGGAAATACTACCTGGCAGTCGATCCCGGGACCGGGAAACGGCTCTGGTCCCACCGCTGGATCACCCGCTATGGCGTGAACGCCGCCGACCCCATCGTGATGGGAACCCAGGTGTTCATCTCCTCCGGCTACAACAAGGGCTGCTCCCTGCTCGAAACCCGGGGAAATGAGGTGACCCCCGTCTGGAAAACAAAAAACCTGCGCAATCAGTTCAGCGGCTCGGTATTAATCGACGGCTACCTCTACGGAATCGACGGCGACTCAAATGAGAAGGCCGCGGTGAAATGCCTGGACTGGAAAACCGGGGACGTGAAATGGAGCTTCGAAAAGTGCGGCTTCGGTTCCCTCCTCGCCGCACGCAAGCAGCTGCTCGTCCTCGATCACAGCGGCACCATCTGGGTCGCTCCGGTCTCGACCAAAGGATTTGAGCCCACCTCCAGTGGGAAAATCCTGGACGGAAAGTGCTGGACCGTACCGGTCCTGGCCCACGGGAAACTCTATGCCCGCAACGCGAGTGGAACTCTGGTTTGCGTGGGGTGGTAAATTGTATTGAATGGGGCGTTCAGTCGCCTTCTACCCTGATTCTTACATGAAACGCAGAGCATTTGTTACAACCAGCGCCGCCGCCAGCCTGCTCAATCAGGTTCCTCTCCTCGCGGCTCCCGGCAAATCCGGAAAGAAGTACCGCACTGCCCTCATCGGATCCGGCTGGTGGGGCATGAACATTCTCCGGGAAGCGATGGCCTCGGGGACGATCAAGGTCGTCGCCCTCAACGACGTCTCGGATGACGCGCTTGAGGTGGCCGCCGAGGAAGTGAGCGACCTTTCCGGAGACAAGCCGGAGCTTTACAAGGATTACCGCGAGCTTCTGGAGAAGGAAAAGCCGGAGATCGTCATCATCTCCACCCCGGATCACTGGCATGCGCTCCAGACCATCGCTGCGGTCCAGGCGGGTGCCCACGTTTTCGTAGAGAAGCCCACCGGCCATACCATCCAGGAAAGCCGGGCCATGGTGAATGCCGCCAAGGATTCCGGAAAAACCATCCAGGTCGGTTTGCATCGCCGCATCGGCCCGCACCATGTCTCCGGGATGGAGTTCCTCAAAGGGGGGAAGATCGGCAGGGTAGGCATGGTCCGCATGTTCGTGGCTGGTCGCGGGGGCGCCGAGAAGCCGCGCCCCAATTCAGAGCCGCCGGAGGGAATGGACTGGGATATGTACTGCGGACCCTCCCCCCTGCGTCCCTTCAACAGTCGCATCCACCCGGGAGGCTTCCGCCACTTCCTCGACTTCGCCAATGGCACCCTTGGCGACTGGGGGGTCCACTGGCTCGACCAGGTGCTCTGGTGGACGGAGGAAAAGTATCCGCAGCGCGTGTACTCCACCGGGGGCCGCCCAGTCAGGGGAACACCGATCCTCAACGAGAGGGAACAGACCACCGATGCTCCGGACACCCAGGTCGCGGTCTATGAGTTCGAATCCTTCACCGCCACCTGGGAACATCGGCGCTATGCCGAAAATCCGTCCGAGAAACACAAGATCGGATGCTACTTCTACGGCGAGAACGGCGTCTTCCACATGGGCTGGCGGGACGGCTGGACATTTTACCCCGCGAACTCCAGGGAAAAGATCATTCACCAGGACTCGCAGCTCCAGGAACCCGACGGCCACAATCTCAAGCTCCTCTGGAGGGACTTCATTGACGGTATCGAAGGGAAGAAAGAGACCGTTTGCGGCATTGAATCCTCCCACCGTTCATCCGTCCTTCCGATGCTGGGCATGATCTCCCTGAAACTCGGCCGAAGCATCCGATGGGACGGGGCCAGGGAACAGGTCGTCGGCGATCCGGACGCCAACAAGCTCCTCAGGCGCGACTACCGCGGCCCCTGGGTCTATCCGGAAATCTGACGCAACATGGGCGCGGTCATGGACCTGTCCCTGAAAGAAATCTTCGCGGAGATCGGAGGTCAGCCCAACAGCTGCTCCCTCAGGGAATACTGTGCCTGGGCCCGCCACGTCCAAAGTGTTCCCACCTGCCGCCTCCTTGTGTTCGGAGTGGGCCGCGACTCGACCGCCTGGCGCGAAGTGAACCGGGGGAATTCCACCCTCTTCCTTGAAAACGACGAGGAATGGATCAAGCGGGTGACTGCCGAGATCGGAAGCGAGCACATTCGAACCATGGACTACGGGCAGACCTTCGAAGAGTGGAAAGAAACCGACTTCTCGGAACAGGCCGTACTGCTTCCAGACATGGCCGATCCTCCCTTTGATGGAAGCTGGGACTGCGCCTTCGTGGATGCCCCCTGGGGCCCCACCTTTGGTCGCCACCAGAGCACCCACGCCGCCACCTGCGCCATCAAGCCAGGCGGCCTGATCGCCCTCCATGACTGCGAACGCGAGCGCGAGCAGATCGTCTGCAAGATCCTCCTCGAAGGCCGCGGTTACGAGCTGGTGGAAGAGATCGAACGCCTCCGCATTTACCGGGCTCCCGGCTAAGATTGTTTCCACCCCGAATCAGGAAACCCCTTGGGAACTCCCTTCCGAAAAGTTGATCCCTTGCATTGCTCCCGACCTGCGCCATCCTAGAACCCGTATGCGCGACCCTCTCCCTGCCTCAGGAATCACGGTCGTGATAGCCCTGGTCCTTACATGTGTGCTTCTCCCCGGCTGTACATCGCAAACCCGTAGTCCGGACAGGACCAGCTTCACCCGTGCCTTCCCTCCCGGGCCCTCCCCGGCAGACTCCGGCACACCTGTTGAAGTCCCCCTGCCAAGGCCAGGCCCCGCTTCCTCCTTCTCCGACCAGCCGCTCTCCCGGCAGCTCCTCCCGGCCGGTATTGAACGGGTGACTTCGCGCGGCATCGCGCTCACCTTCTTCTTATTCGACGACCGCAATTATGAGATTTCCGTGGTCGACAAGGAGGACGGCCCAAAATCCGAGTGGCCATCCGCCGGGGCTGCCGCAAAGGCCCACGGAGCACTGGCGGCCATCAATGGCGGCTTCTTCACCCCGGAAGGCTCGCCACTCGGACTGGTAATCGAGAACGGCAAACGCATCGGGACCTGGAATGCAGGTTCCTCCCTCACCTCCGGAGTGCTCTCGGTGGAAAAATCTCCCCGCATTCTCCGCCGCCGGCACTGGCGCTCCTTCTCCCCCACCCTCCATCTCGTGCAGGCCGGCCCCTTTCTCATCGAGAACGACATTGTGGTAAACGGTCTCAGCAATCGCGAACACAGTCCCCGTTCCTTCCTCGTATGGAATGGCCGGCATCATTGGGCTTTTGGATACTCCGGTAAAACCACCCTGTCCGGACTGGCCCTCGCCCTCGCAGCCCAGCCCCTGGCCAAGCTTAATATCACCACCGCGCTCAACCTCGATGGAGGCCGCTCCAGTGATTTATGGGTCTCCCCACAGGTGCGCGGCGGCCCAATCTCCACCCGCAAGAGCTGGAATAATCCGGTCCGAAACTACCTCCTCCTCCATCATCGCCCCCAGTCCTAGCCCGCACCCGGGGCCCCGGATTCCTTGGCATTTCTCAATCGAGTGGCAGCTTGGAGTGGCCAGTCAGGCCAATCTCGGCTACAGGCCGCTGCTCATGCTCAAGGCCGGTATCGTAGGACTACCCAACGTGGGCAAGTCGACCCTCTTCAATGCGGTCACCCGCACGCGCAAGGCGCAGGCAGAGAACTACCCGTTCTGCACCATCGATCCCAATATCGGAGTGGTCAACGTGCCGGACGACCGCCTTTCCCCGCTGGCTGCAATGACCGGTTCCCCGGAAACCATTGCCACTGCCATCGAGTTCGTCGACATCGCAGGACTCGTCAAGGGCGCGAGCGAAGGGGCGGGTCTTGGGAACCAGTTCCTCGCAAATATTCGTGAAGTCGATGCCGTCGTGCAAGTGGTGCGCTGCTTCGAGAACGACGAAATCATCCACGAACTGGGATCGGTCGATCCCATCCGTGACATCGAGATCATCAATACCGAACTCATCCTGGCCGACCTTGCCTCCATGCAGAAGCGGCGGACCTCCCGGGAGAAAAGGGCCAAGGGCGGCGATAAGGAAGCCGCCCGTGAGCTCGCCCTCATGGAAAAACTCCTCCCCCACCTTGAGGAGGGCAAGCCCGCTCTCGCTCTCGAACTCTCTTCTGAGGAAGATCTCCTTCTGCGCGACTTTTTCCTGCTTTCTGCCAAGCGCACCATCTTCGCCTGTAACGTGGCCGAAGACCAATTCGCCGGGGCCCTTGAAAATCCGGAACAGAATTCCATGGTTGCCCGCGTACTGGAATTCACCACCGCTTCACAGGGTGCCGAGGCAGTTGTTATCTCGGCCCTCATCGAAGAGGAACTGGGCTCCCTTGAAGCAAAGGAAGCCGCCGAGTTTCTCGCCGACATGGGTGTGCCCGACTCTGGTGCCACCGCTCTCATCCATGGCGTCTACCGTCTCCTCAATCTGCGAACCTTCCTCACATCCAACGAGAAGGAAACCCACGCCTGGACCATTGCCGGGGGGACCAGGGCTCCGGCCGCCGCCGGCGTCATCCATACCGACTTCCAACGTGGATTTATCTCCGCCGAAGTTTGCCCCTACGATGAGTTGGTCGAATCCGGATCAAGATCGGCTGCCCGCGATGCCGGGAAGCTCCGGATCGAGGGAAAAGACTACGAAGTCCAGGACGGAGACGTAATTGAGTTCCGATTCAACGTCTAGAGGGAGAAGTAATCCCGAATTCCGCTTTATTCCGCGCGGAATACGCCTAGCTTCCCGCCATGAATAAACTCCTGCTATTCGGTAGCAGTATCGCGTTTCTTCACCCCTTCGCGCTCGCACAGGATCCGGGCCAGCAGGTGACTGCCAATGCTGACATCTACAAATCGGTCGTCCGCATCGAATGCGCCACCCAGTCAGCGGATTATCGCACCCCTTGGAACTCCGGGCGTTTCGGAGGCGGTACCGGTTCGGGATTCATGATCGGCCCAAACCAGTTCCTGACCAATGCACACGTGGTCTCCAATGCCAACCGCGTCCTCATCACCCGGCGGGGATCCGCCCGGAAGCACCCTGCCCGGGTCGTCCATATTGCCCATGACTGCGACCTGGCCCTCCTCGAGGTTGAGGACGATGCCCCTTTCGAGGGACTCAAGTATCTCGAGTTTGGCGGCGTGCCTGCCCTGGAAAGCCAGGTCCGCGCGATTGGCTATCCGGTCGGGGGCGATCGCATCTCGGTGACCCGGGGGGTGGTTTCGCGCATTGATTTTCGTCCCTACTCGCACTCCCGCATCGACTCACACCTCGTCGTGCAGATCGATGCCGCTATCAACCCGGGCAACTCCGGCGGCCCAGTCCTGCAGGACGGAAAGGTGGTGGGTGTCGCCTTCCAGGGACTGCGCCAGGCCGACAACACCGGTTACATGATCCCGACCCCGGTCATTCAACGCTTCCTGAAGGACATCGGCGACGGCACCTACGACAAATATGTCGATCTCGGCATCACCGAATTCGCTCTCTTCAACCCGGCCATGCGTGAGGCCCTCCAGGTGCCCGAGAATGGTCTTGGCGTCATGGTGGCCTCCGTCCTGCCCACCGGACCATGCGACGGGGTGATGGAACCCGGTGATGTCCTCCTCTCCATCGACGGCAACCCCATCGACAATGCGGGCAACATCGAGGTTGATGGAGAAAAGGTCGTCCTGCACGAGGTAGTCGAACGCAAGTTCGCAGGCGATGAGGTCGCCCTCCAGTTCCTGCGCCAGGGTGAGACGAAGGGTGTCACCATCACCCTCAAGGCCTTCCCCCATTCCCGTATCTACGCGGTGCGTTATGGGGAACGGCCCCGCTTCGTATTCTTCGCCGGCCTCGTTTTTCAGCCCCTCGACTTCAATCTCTACTCCGCCTACGGCTTCGATAGCCCGCGCGTGCGCAAGATCTTCCAGAACTACGTGTCGGATGCCCTTTTCAAGGAGCGCGAGGACGTAGTGGTTCTCACCCGGGTGGAAAGCGATCGCTTGACCTCCTTTATCACCGGTTTCAACGGCACCGTGGTGGATGAAATCAACGGGACCAGGGTCAAGAACCTCCGGCATGCCCACGAGCTCCTCTATGCTGGGGACCAGCCCGAGTTTATCACTATCAAGTGCAACGGGGTCGCCCGCCCCATTGTGATTCCCTCTGCCGAGGTGGAATCCGCCAACAAGCGCATCATGCAGCAGAACGGCATATTCCGCTCTCACTATCTCGGTGACCTCCAACCTGGATCCTGATCATGTTCCCGACCCGTCTGTTTTCCTTCTCTCTGGCCCTTCTCCTTGTCGAGGTCGCCCTCCCTGCTCCGGCCCTCACAGCCGCAAAGTCAAAGGGGCTCCTGCGCATCAATACCACCATCCAGACCTACAACGTCTCCCAGCCGTGGGAACTCAACCGACCCCAGCGCCGCCGCGGTCTGGGTGCCGTCCTCAAGGATGGCACCGTCCTGACCACCGGCGAGATGGCCGCCAATTCGACCTATATCGAATTCGAGTCTGCGGACGGTGCCCACACGGTACCCGCCGAGGTGATTGCCATCGACTATGAAGCCAACCTCGCCCTTCTCGAGCCGGAGGAGGGTGCCAACCGGGACTGGATCGACACCCTGGGCACGTTCGACATCGGCGGTCCGGCCAAGATCGATGACAAGGTCAATATCTGGCAACTGGAGGATAATGGCGATGCCATCCGCACCGAAGGCACGGTACGCTCCGTGGACCTCCTCACTACCTTCGCAAGCGGTCACTACTTCCTGTGCTACGAAGTGAAGGCCTCCATGCAGAGCGCCTCCAGCAGCTACACGCTGCCAGTCACCCGGAATGGCAAACTCCTCGGCATCCTCGCCAGCTACAATTCCAAGGACCAGATCAGTGACGTGGTCTCTCCCGACATTGTGAAGGGCTTTCTTGAAGATGTCGGGGACGGCAAACACGAGGGCTTCCCCTCCCTCGGCATCGCCACCGTGCTCACAGAGGATCCCCAGTTCAGGAAGTGGCTCGGCCTGAAGGACCAGCAGGGTGGCCTCTACGTCAGCCGTGTCCTGCCGGAGAGCGGCGCAGACGAAAGTGGCCTCAAAAAGGGGGACGTCCTCCTTACCGTGGACGGACACAACATCGATCGCCGTGGATACTACGAGGATCCAGTCTACGGGCGCCTCTTCTGGAGCCATCTTGTGCGGGGGTCGAAGCGAGTTGGAAACAAACTCGCCCTCCTTATCATGCGTGATGGGAAGGAACAGCAGCTGGAAGCCGTCCTGCGGCGTCCGCCCGACCGTCTCATTCCCAGCCACATGTATGACAAGGCCCCGCCCTACCTTATCAAGGGTGGCCTGGTCTTCCAGGAGCTCACCCGCTCTTACCTTGAGGCCTTTGGCAAGGAGTGGCGGAGTCGCGCCCCTCTCGACCTGCTCGACGCGCTCAATAACCCGGAAGACTATGAGGAGGGCCGCAAGCGCCTGGTCTTCCTCAGCCGTGTCATCCGGACTCCTGCCACCATAGGCTACGACCAGGTCAGCAACCTGATCGTCACGGAAGCCAACGGCCGGAAAGTAACCGACATGAAGTCCCTCGTCGCGGCCCTCAAGAATCCAAGAGACGAACTTCACTCCATCCGTATCGATGATATCCCCTACGTGATCTACCTCGACCCCGAGGCCAGTGATCTCGTGGACAAGACTCTCCTCCAGCGGGGGCTTCCTGCCCTCGAACGCCTCCCCTGAGCCTCCGTCGCTCCCGCTCCCTTAACGGCTCAGCCCTTCCTGGGTCACAATCTGCACCCCGGCCCTGTGGAGCACGGACTGGGCAAATTCAACATCCTCTACATGCAGGGCCACCATCGTCCGCCCCTCCGGGTGAGGCAACAGGGTGTAGGCGAAGTCCAGGTTGGTTTCCGCCATCCGCAGTTCATGCAGGCACTTCTGGAACTCTTCCGCGGCATGCCGCAGGGCCACCACCACCAGATCGGCCGTGGTGTGGGGAATTCCTTTCTCCAGGAAGACCTGCTGGGTTGATTCGGGATCGCTGGTCACAATCCGTGCCACCGTGGCATCGCGGGAATCCTGCACGCTGAACCCCAGCAATTCCACCCGTGACTGATGGAGGAGCTGAATGAGCGCTTCCAGGGATCCGGCCCGATTCTGCAAAAAAACGGAGAATTGCTGAACAGGCACGCCCATCGGCGCAGTGGCATCGGAGGCTTCCTCCATCGCTGCCTGTTAGAGCACAAATGATGCTGCCCCTCAACCGCTATTGCACCCGTTCGCTCATGTTCCGGATCCCACACAAGACGCATTCGCTGTTCCTTACCTCCCACGCCACATCAAAATCGAAGATTCGCAGGAAGTAGGTGCGCTCCTGTTTTTCGTGAAACGCTGGACGGCCATCGAGACTGAGCGTCTCCAGAATCACCACCTGCTGCTCCTCGGCAATCTCCGAGAAAGCTGTGCTGGCCTCTTCTGCCACCCGGACCGGCAGCCTCTCCGGGGCCGCCGGCGCCAGCCGGGACCAGGCCCCGGGAATCAAGTCCGCATAGGGAAGGTAGGGCTTCACATCGAGCACTGTCGTGCCATCCATCAAATCCATCCCCGAAAGGACAAGGGCGGGGCCATCCTCCGCCTCGCGGTCGAAACCGTGGAACCTGCAGGCTGAGATTCCAATCCGGTTGGGCCGGAAGGGGGACCGTGTTGCAAAAACGCCCAGCTTCTCGTTTCCCCCCAGACGGGGAGGACGGACACTCAAGCGCACCTCTTCTTCCCGCACTCCATCGAAGAGAAACACGATCCAGAGATGGGAGCATTCCTCGATCCCGCGTAAAGCCTCCTCCCGGCGAAACTCAGCCTCCAGCACCAGTCGTCCCCGCACCGAAGGAGCCAGCCCGGCCTGCCGGGGGACTCCGAACTTGTCCCGGTAGGGTGTCTCAAGTCTGCCAATGGGCCTGAGTTGGATCAATTCCATGCCCCACGCTAGTCCCACCCCCGGACCCGGGGCGAGAGGAACCGGATATCAGGTCGACCTCTACTTCAGCACCTTCAGACGGATATCCTTGTAATGCACGATCATCCCAGGGTCGTGCAACTGGAGCTGGATCATGCCGCTGTGCAGACGCTTCTCCTCGGGAAGGTGCTCAACAAACTCGGCCGAAGGCTTGCCGTTCAGGAAGAACTGAAACCTGTTCCCCTTGACGATGATGTGCAACTCGTTCCAGCCGCCCTTATTGATATCCGCTGCCGTGATGGCTCCCTTGAGGGGCGTAATGGTGGGCTTATCATCCTTGTCAATAATCAGGCTGTCACCCCGGAAGCAGCGATGCTCCCGGCGGCCCGGGGTGTGGAAATCCCAGGCCCCCAGACCCTTGCCCCCGATGCCCACGTGCCCGATATCGGCATGATAGCCCTGAAACTTACGGCGCCCGGTCTTGTCAACCCTGGCCCGGATATTGACCCCGCTGTTTCCCTTCCCCGGAAACCGATAGAGAAACTTGAGTTCAAAGTCTGCAAGGTCCTTGTCCCTGCTGTATACAAGATAGCCACGCCCCTTGTCGCCTTCCCCGACAATCATACCGTCCGACACACTCCAGGCCTTTTTCTCCACGCTGGGCATCTCTTCCCAGCCATCCAGCGTCTTCCCGTCGAAAATCGCCCTGAATCCATCGTCTTTTCCCCGGTCGTCCTGATCTCCGAAAAGCGTTCCCGGACCGGCAAGAACCGCCAGACCAGCTAAAGTAAGAAGGGAGGTGCGCATCATAGTTTGTCGATGACACACCGCCCACCGCATGTGTCAAGAGTATGCAGACAGGATCACGCCATCGCAGGAGATACCGCCGACCCCGGGAAATCAGCATTCCCTGATCACCGTTGCACAAACTGACCCGGCCGGAATAGCAGAATCACCCAGCCTACCAGAAACGCGAGGCCCCCAAGCGGCGTGATCATTCCAAGTTTGGTGATATTGGTCAGCGAGAGGACGTAGAGCGATCCCGAAAAGAGCACCGTCCCACCAGCAAAGGATAAACAGGCCCCCCTGGATGGAACCCGGGAGAGTCCCAGGACGAGCAGGGCCAGGGCATGCACGAGATTATAGAGCACCGCGGTTTCCCAAGTCTCTACCCGCTCGTTTTTGACCAGTAGCTCCTCCAGACCATGCGCCCCGAATGCCCCGAGGGCGACTCCAAGGAAAGCGAGACAAGCCCCGATACGGATGACGGTAGTTTGTTTCAAAGCCGGATAAACTGGTAGTGGGCCCCGGGACTGCAGGAAAGAACGCTCTCGGCTGTGAGGCCTCAGGGGCCCGGTTGTTCCCTCCTCGTCCTCATTCGGGAGACCCTACCGGACTGCCCCCCGGGAAGCGACCGTATTCGGTGGCATCACCCTTCTGCTCAGGGCCCGGGCTGATGCGGCGACAAAAAAACGCCCGGCTCCTTCTTTCGAAGAAGCCGGGCATATACCTGGCAACGACCTACTCTCGCGGGGCCTTTCGCCCAACTACCATCGGCGCAGCAACGTTTCACTTCCGGGTTCGGAATGGGACCGGGTGGTTCCATTGCGCTCTGGTCACCAGAGGCCGGGCGTTGCGTGGGCATTCACCCAACACGCGGCCTCCAGCTACCATCGCGTCAGCCGCTCCCTGACATCCATGTGAAGAATTCGATCGTCCGTTCTGTGTCCCGATCTCTTTGACCTAGTCCGTCTTGGTCCTTGAAATTCCCGATCTCGAGAGAGAGGAATCAAGCCAATCGGATGATTAGTACTGGTGAGCTGAATGCATTACTGCACTTACACCGCCAGCCTATCAACGTGGTGGTCTACCACGATCCTCAGGGAGAATTCATCTTGGGAGGAGCTTGGCGCTTAGATGCTTTCAGCGCTTATCTCTTCCGCACTTAGCTACCCAGCAATGCTCTTGACAGAACAACTGGAACACCAGAGGTGCGTCACTTTCGGTCCTCTCGTACTAGAAAGTGAACCCCTCAATTCTCCTACGCCCACAGAGGATAGAGGACCGAACTGTCTCGCGACGTTCTGAACCCAGCTCGCGTGCCGCTTTAACCGGCGAACAGC
>JAKVCR010000249.1 GCA_022448985.1 Roseibacillus sp. | reverse complement strand
CAGGAGAGAAGCGGGCGGTGGTCACGGCTCCGGCGCAGAGGAGTGCACGCCATGCGCCGGGAGACATCCGGTGACGGGTAGGGACTGGAGGAGGTGGACCCATTGGCCGGGGATGCTCCTTCGGTCTTGGAGCGTAGCCACTCTTTGCTGAAATGCGTCGGCGTGCAAGAGGTTTGGCGTTCGGCGCAGGAAGCCTGTGAGGTCTCCGGACGGTCCTTGGGGGATCACGGGAAGACGGTCTTCCACATTGGCGGATGGGCGGGATTGGTCCGCGAAAATTAGTGCGGGGGGAGCGGAGGTTTCCTATCATGGCCGCGCGCGGTCTTCGGCCGCGTTCCCGGATCTTCTGATGAGCACCCGCCAGTCCCCAGCGTCTTCCGGGGCGGCCTTCGATGCCGCCTTCTGGGGCGTTTCGGTGTGCTTCCTTCTCTCGGGGGTGGCGGGGCTGGTCTACCAGATGGTCTGGATGCGCTATCTTTCCACTATCTTCGGCACCTCGGAACTGGCCATCGTCACGGTGCTGGTAGCCTACATGGGAGGGTTGGCCGTGGGAGCGGCGCTGGCTTCCCGCCGGGTGCATCGACTGAGGAGCCCCATACGAACCTACGCGATCCTGGAATGTGCCATCGCGCTTTCCGCCGTGCTGGTGCCACTCCTGCTGAAGGGCGTGGCGGCATTGCATACCACGTTCCTTGGCGGGCAGGCAGCTCCACCACCGGACGGAGGCCTGGGAGAGGCGCTCGCCTTTCTTGGGCTTGGCTGTGTGGTCCTGCTCATTCCCACCGCCTGCATGGGTGCTACCCTGCCCATTCTCGCATCTGGAATCGTACGCAGGGAAGCGCAGATCGGAAAACGCGTGGGTTGGCTGTATTCCCTGAACACCTTCGGGGCGGTGGCAGGGACATTGCTGGCTGCTTTTGTGTTCATCCCCCGACTCGGCCTGTGGCAGACGTCCTTTGTCGGGGTGGTGCTCAATCTCCTGGTGGCGGTCCTGGGATGGTTCGTCGCCCTGCGTGTTCCGCGGGTGCGGGACTCGGAGGCAGGTGAAGATGAAGAGGGAATGGGTGTCGCGGTAGCGGAGGAGGATGATCCTCGGTGGGTGCCTTCGGGGGTATTCATCACCCTGATCCTCGTTACCATGCTGTTGTCCGGTGCGATCTCCTTTGTCTACGAGATTCTCTGGTCGCGCCTGCTTGCACATGTGCTGGGGGGAAGCATGGTGGCTTTTGCCACCATGCTGGCGGCTTTCCTGGGGGGGATCGCCATCGGAGGTCTGCTTGGTGCCCGCCTGGCGGGAGAGCAGAAGCGTTCCTGTTACTGGCTGGCCGGGGTGGAGATCGGAGCGGGGCTGATCACCCTTCTGCTCTTTGTCTACGTCTCTTCAAGTGACTTTGCGGACAAGCGCTGGGGTGAGGCAACGACCGGGTCCCTTGTGAATCTCTGTATCTGGCTGCTCCTCCCGGTCACGATCTGCATCGGGGCGACCTTCCCCCTGGCGGTGCGCGTGTTGACGAGTGATCCGCGGGAAGCCGGCCGCACCGCAGGCCGGGTCTATTCATGGAATACGATCGGAGCCATCGTGGGAGCAGTAGTTGCGGGTTACCTTCTTGTTCCCAGTCTTGGCTACGGGGCGAGTTTCAAGTGGGCCATTGTGGCCAATCTCCTGCTGGGAGCCCTCCTCCTGGGTTTCATGAAGCCGCGCCCGGCAATTCCCGCGGCGGCGGCAGGGGCCCTGGTCCTCGCTATGGGGATCTTTTATCATCCGGGTCCACCCCTTGAACTGCTAACCCTTTCCCCGGGAGCCTCCCGGGCCGTGGAGGGGAAGGCCCCGCGACTGATTCATCATGCGGTGGGGCATTCCGCCAGTGTGGCTGTCCTGGGAAGGCAGGGCAGTTTCCTGATCCGGACCAACGGCCTGCCGGAGGCGCAGGTTTTTCCGCGAGGAGGAGACAAGATTGCCTACACCAGTATCCGGTGGCTTCCGGCTCTCCCGGTGGTCCTGCGTCCGGAGTCCAGATCCATGCTGGTGGTTGGTTTCGGTGGCGGGACTCTCCTGGAAGCGGTGCCTCGTCCGATCGATTCGATTGATGTGGTGGAACTGGAGGCCGAAGTGATCCGGGCCAACAGACTCATCGCCGACCACCGGGCCATCGATCCTTTTCAGGATGAGCGTATCAAGGTGATCGTCAATGATGTGCGTGGAGCGCTGCGTCTCACGGACAAGCGGTATGACACAATCGTTTCCCAGCCCTCCCATCCCTGGACGGCGGGAGCCTCCCACCTCTACACCCGGGAGTTCCTTGAGCTGGCACGCGATCACCTTGGGGAGGAAGGAACCTTCGTGCAGTGGCTGGGGGCACACTTCGTGGATGAGGACCTGCTGCGTTCGTTCTGTGCCACCATGCTGGCGGTCTTTCCCCACACCCAGCTTTACCTGATTGAGGACAATTTCCTCTTCGTGGGATCGGGAAAGTCCCTGGAGGATCCTTTTCTCCCGGGCGCGACGCCGCAGGGAGGACTCTTCCGGCTCAGTGATTATCCCAAGCTCGCCAACGCGGAGGACGTTCTCGCCAGGT
>JAKVCR010000248.1 GCA_022448985.1 Roseibacillus sp. | reverse complement strand
GAGGAGGCGGTCTCCACCACGCTCGCCGGCCCTCTGAATTCGGACCCCACTCTCCCCCTGATGATCGGGGAGAACCCACAGGCCCTTAATCGCCAGTGGAATGGCGGCATCGATGATGTTGCCATCTGGCGACGCGCCCTGACCGGGGAGCAGATCCAGGCCCTCTACCTTGCCGGCATCAACGGGGAGAGCCTGGGAGACATCATCACCGGTCCCGGACTGGACCCGCTCGCCCTCAAGGTCAGCCTCGCCGGCAATGACCCCCCGACCATTCGCGCCGAGTTCAATACCCAGCCAGCACGTCAGTACGACATCCTGGTCAGCCCCGATCTTAACTCTCCACGCGAATCGTGGACCGAACTGGCCGGATTCCAGGACATTCCGGCCGACCCATCCGGACGAGCCAGCGTGGACTTCCCCGCCCCCTATGCGGGAACCGGTTACCTTGCAGTCCGCGAGGAGGGCCTCCCCGCCTTCTTCTCGGATGACTTCGAGTCGGGTGCGGGTGACTGGGTCGCGGTTGTCAATGACATCACCGGTAACACCCTGTGGGAACTGGGTGCGCCTAATGGGAGCACCGGGCCACTGACGGGTGCCGAGGGGTCCGGCAATGCATGGACCACGAACCTGGGAGACTACGGACCAGACTCCGATATCTCCCTCTTCTCCCCGCCCCTCGACTTCAGTGGGTTACCCGGTGCGGAACTGACCTTCGAGGCCTTCCGGGATGCCGACGGGTTCGGGGATATCGCCACTGTCCGCTTCCGCCGGGTTGGCGACGATGTCCAACTGGGATCTGACTACGCCATCGACATGACCGAATTCGACACAGACTACATCGATGTCAGCGTCCCGGTCCCGGTCGAGGTCATTGGTGAGAACGCCCGCATCGAGTTCAATTTTGTCAGCGATGGAAGCGCGGACGCCTTCAGCGGGCTCTCCATCGACAACGTGAACGTGGAAGCAGCCGCACCCTAGGCCAGCTCTCAATCCAATTCTCAAGGCGGTGAAACCCCTGCGGTTTCACCGCCTTTTCTCTTTCCACGCCATCGTGTAACCCAGCGTGAAAAAATCCCACCTCATGATGTTTGGCAATCCAGCTTGGCGCGAGTGCCACGCCTGACGTCCTACCGCCGCGTCATCGTCACAATCGATCCGGACCTGCAGGACTGATCCCGCATCTTCAAATTGATTCGGGGTTAATTACTTTCGATCTTTCGAGATTGCTTCGGTTGATCAAAATCAACCTTTCGTCTCCTGCCAGTTGGAACACATCTGTAGAAGGCTCCAGAAGATACCAACCCTGTCACATCCCCCAAC
The DNA here is from genome assembly GCA_022448985.1 of Roseibacillus sp. Classification (GTDB taxonomy): domain Bacteria; phylum Verrucomicrobiota; class Verrucomicrobiia; order Verrucomicrobiales; family Akkermansiaceae; genus Roseibacillus_B. The sequence goes on along the minus strand of JAKVCR010000248.1, from coordinate 221 downwards.
TCCTGCCCCCACCTTCCCAGAATTCCATTGACCTCCGCAGGTGGACAGAAAGCATTCCCATTGAGGCAGGACACGGGCGGTCCTTACTCATCTTTTTTAGGCCCATCCAGCGCTCCCCACCGCAACAAAAAATCCAGAACAAGAACCCTCACGTAGACATGAAGGTCCATACCCTAATCATCTCGCTTCTCAGCTCGGCCCTTATATCCCCGCTTCTGCTC
>JAKVCR010000247.1 GCA_022448985.1 Roseibacillus sp. | reverse complement strand
CTGTCGGGCGAGGTCAGTCTGGTCGGGGAACTGGTCAATAAAGACGGAGGCAATTTCAAGGCGGGGTTCCTGCCAGGTGCCGCGCCAGCCGTAACCCATTGCCAGCCGATCGAGGAAATGCTGGGAGTGGGAGTGCGTTCGCACCACCGAGCCAAGGAAGGCGATTTTCTTGCGGGATGCCCCTGAACCTGCGGCGACCTTGTCCTGGGCAGTGAGGAGAGAGGGGAGGGCAAGGGAGCTGCCGGCGGCAGAGAGGCGATTGAGGAAGGTTCGGCGGTTGGAATGCATCAGTTTCTTTTCCGAAGGGTTAGCGTGTCTGGCAGGCAGCGAAAAGGAGGATTGTGGTAGGAATCCCATGTGACGCAGGTCCTGCTGACCGGGTCCCGAGGGTGACGGGGAGCGGAAAAATTGTCCCTTCCCGGGATGAATTTCGTTTCGCAGTCCCTCCCGCAATATCTAGCATTCACCGATGAATCTCTATCGTAACGGTCTCCTCGGGCTTGCTCTTTTGCTCACGGCGTCCGGGCAGCGGGTGGAGGGACAGGACAAGGGGCACGCGGGGCCGAGGTGCAGGGTGGTTCCCCTGCCCGGGCATCGCACTGCTTTTGAGTTCGGCGGCAAGGAGGTTCTGGTCTGGCATTACGGGAAGGAGTATCCGCGCCCCTTCTTTTATCCTCTCCGAAGTCGGGAGGGGACAGTGCTGACACGGATGGGACATCCCGGTGCTCCTGATCATGATCACCATCGCTCAATCTGGTTCGCGCACCACAAGGTGGCGGGAGTGAATTTCTGGGGCGATGAGGGCACCAATCTCGGACGCGTCAGGCAGAAGCAGTGGCTGGCCTATGAGGATGGCGAGGACGAAGCTGTCATGGCGGTTCTCCTGGGCTGGGTTGATGGAGAGGGACGCGAGTTGATGGAGCAGGAGGTTGTGGCGGCGTGGCGTCCCGGTGGGAAATCCGGGCATGAACTTGAACTACAACTGACGTTTCGTCCCGGGGGCGAGTCGCTGGAACTGCAGAAGACCAATTTTGGATTTCTGGCGGTGCGGATGGCGAAGGAACTATCGGGCCACTTCGGAAAGGGAGAAATCCGGGACAGCACCGGGCGCAAGGGTGAGAGCGAGATCTTTGCAAAAAGTGCGGCGTGGATGGATTATTCGGGACCGACCAAGGCGGTTCCCGATGGGCGCGAAGGAGTGACCTGCTTCGATCATCCGGCCAATCCGAATTACCCCACCCACTGGCACGTGCGGGAAGATGGCTGGATGGGGGCAGCCTGCTGCCTTGTCGAGGGCAGGATTCTGAAGAAGGAAGAACCGCTCGTGCTTCGCTATTTGCTGCTGGCGCACGCCGGGAAGAACGGAGACAAGGAGTTCGCTGCCGTAGCGCAGGAGTTCAGCAGGCGGCCCGCCTTCATGGTGCGAAAGTCGCCCCGGCCCCATCGGAAGCATGAGGTGTTTCGAAAACAGCTCTCAAAGGACTAGGAGGATTCTTACTGCTCATGGGAGTGCAAAATCTTCCCAATCAAGCAGCTTTTGTGTTCAACTCTGCTCCTGAATCAGATTGTGGAGGGTCCGGGAAGGGGCATCATCCACAGCTAAAAGCCACCAACCACGACGACCAATGAAATCGAATCACCGGACCCGCAGGACTTTTATCGGAGGGGCCTCTGCAACCGCGGCCGGACTTGGAACATACACGAGCGTCCGGGCCCAGGAGGGCGGAGCCAATGACAAGCTGGTGGTGGCGGTGATGGGGATGGGACGGGGAGGGGCCCTGGCCCAGAGCTTTCATGGGCTGGACAACGTGGAGGTGGCGATGGTGTGTGATGTGGACAAGAAACGCTCCGACGCCGCGGCCAGAAGCCTGGGTCCCGGGGTAAAGTCAGTGACCGACTTCCGCCGCATCCTTGACCGGAAGGATATCGACATTCTCGTCATTGCGACCTGTAACCACTGGCACGCTCCTGCCGCGATCCTGGGGTGTGAGGCCGGCAAGCATATTTACGTGGAGAAACCCTGCTCCCATAACCCTCACGAAGGTGAACTGCTGGTGCAGGCGTCCCGGAAATACAAGCGCCTGGTGCAGCACGGGACCCAGCGCCGGTCCTGGCCCAAGATCGTGGAGGGGATCCGCAAGATCCGGGAAGAGAAAGTGATCGGTCGGGTCTACCGGGCGGACTGTTTCTATACCAACCGGCGGGGATCGATTGGGAAAGGCAAGGCCGCGGCTCCCCCCGCGCACCTCGACTACGACCTCTGGCAGGGTCCCGCTCCCCGGCGCCCCTACCGGAACAACATGCTCCACTATAACTGGCACTGGCTCTGGCACTGGGGCAATGGTGAGCTGGGTAACAATGGGGTGCATTTCCTGGATGTGGCTCGCTGGGGGATGGAGGTGGACTACCCCACCCGCGTGAACTATGCCGGTGGACGCTATCGTTACGACGATGACCAGGAGACCCCCGACACGAGTGATGTGACCCTGGAGTTTGGAGAGAAGGGACAGATCAGCTGGCGTGCCACCAGTTGCTCGCCTTTCCAACCGGCAGAGAGCGGCACCTTCGTGACCTTCACGGGGGAGAACGGCAGCATGGTGATCCGGCACCAGGGCTATGTCCTCTACGATGGATCAGGCAAGGAAGTGGCACGGGAAGACGGCCCCGGCGGCAATGATGTGCACACCGGTAACCTCGTCGATGCCATCCGCAGGGGGGCTCCCCTCGCCTGCGATGCGGAAACCGGCCATGTGAGCTCCCTGTTGTGCCACCTGGGCAATATTTCACACCGGGTGGACCGACTCATGAAATGTGATCCGGAAGCGGGCGGACAGATCCTGGGAGACGAGGAGGCAATGGGTTACTGGAAACGGGAGTATGAACCGGGCTGGGAACCGAAGGTGTAGTTGAACGGAGGCGACGATCAGATCCTGTCGCGTTGCTGTCGTTCCGCTTCACGGCGATAGTCTTCCTGCGCCCTGGCATCCACTTCTGCGTTCACTGAGTAGAAGATGAACCCGAGGGCCTGGCGGGTGCGCGATGGCGAGGAGTTCCCATCGGCGCGGTGAATGGTAAGGGCGTGGTGGGCAAGAAGATCGCCCGGAGAGGCGGGCATGGCCTCTTCGGCAGAGAGGTCTGCAGCGTTGCCGAAGTCAGTCATGCCCTGGGAGAACCCCAGGGTTCCAGTTGGCCCGTGGGGACGCAGGCCGTTCTTGTGGGAAGCCCGGACATAGTGAACACAGCCGTTCTCCTCATCCACTTCCTCCAGGGCCAGCCACATGGTGAGAGCCTCGGGGGGATTGAGTTTGAAATAGTAGCCGTCCTGGTGGGGCGGGGTGGGCTGGCCCACGCCGGGAGGCTTGTTGAAGAACTGCATGTTCTGGGGAATCACTTCCGTGCCGAGGAGTTTCTCCGCAAGGGCCCGGGGTTTGCCGTTCATCAATTCTCCGAACCACGGGTCATGTTCGTGAAGTCGTTGGAGCTGCTTGAGGGTAGAGCGGTCCTCCTTGTTCTCATAGAACACGTGTTCTGGTGGGAGGTCGGGCACTTCCCTTTCGATAAACTGGTTGAGTTTCCGCAAACAGGCAGCGACCTCCTCTGCGTTGAGGAACCCCGGAACGGCAAGAAAGCCGTCAGCCAGGAAGTTTTGGCGCATACTCGACGGGTTCATCTGCTGAATAGTTTTTCAGGATCGACAGGCGGGCAGTCTCCGGTGAAATCCTGAATGCTGCAAGTTTGTGGCGTTATCCCGGCGGGGTGGAAAACAATTCGACCAGGTAGCCGTCGGGGTCGTGGATGTAGACCTGCCGGAATCCGTCAGGGCGGGACTGGGGGCCCGCCGCGATGGGCACGCCGGCAGCCTGGAGCTGATCGACCGCGGCCGCGCAGTCGTCGAGTTCAAAGGCCATATGATGGCCACGGGCAGGCAATGTCCCGGTGAAACCAGGAGGTCCGGCGGTCCCCGCCTCCTCGCTTTCGAGGATGACGTGGATCTGGGTATCGCCGGCCTGGAACCAGAGTCCGGGGAAGGGAAAATCAGGACGGGGAACGGGCCTCATTCCCAGGATCTCCTCGTAGAAGTGCCGGCTCGCCTCCAGGTCCCGGGCGATCACTGCGACGTGGTCGATGGCATGGACGGAAAGGAGGGAATCTGACATGTGCAGATGATGAGGAATGGTCCTCTCGAGAGGAAAGGCAATTCGTATGGCCTCAGGCCAATCGTTCCGGGAGCCGAGCGCCTGTCTCTTCGGGTCCGTGGAGAAGGGCGTTCGTCGGGGGGCTTGGCCCGTGGATTGAGGGGGTCGAAATTCAGCTTGCCTTTCGAAGACCCGGTGGCATTTTCGCCGCGTCCTGAACGGAACGCGACCCGTTCGTCTAGCGGTTAGGACTCCGCCCTTTCACGGCGGCAACACGGGTTCGAGTCCCGTACGGGTCGCCATTCATTCCCCGGTTCGAACTTTTCCCCGGGGACCTGCCGTTGCCGGCGCCTGATTTCCTTCCTCAGGGCTTTTCGGCAAGTGGACGGGGGAATTTGCCGTTCCAGACCGTTCCCCAGCCCTGCGCCCCGGGGGGGTAATAGACCCTGGCCGGGGAATTCCTGAACACTTCGGCTCCCCCCGGGATGCCTTTGCCCTGGAGGGTGACGGTGGTGAGGTTCTTGCAGTCGCTGAATGCCGCATTACCGATGCTGGCGACACTTTCGCCGATCGTTATTTCCTTCAGTCCCTCACAACCGGAAAAGGCGAATGCCCCGACGGCAGTGACCGCCTCTGGAATGATGAATTCTGTCAAGCCCGTGCAGGCGCTGAAGGCATGGCCCCCGATGGAGGTAATGCTGGCAGGTAAAGTGATTTCTTTCAGGCCAGCGCAATGGCTGAAGGCATGCCCGGAAATGCCGGTCACTCCCTCCGGGATGCGGATCCCGGTCAGGAGTACACAGTCGCGGAATGCGTTGGTATTAATGGTGGTGACACCTTCAGCTAGGACACACGTGCCGGTTCTTCCCTCCGGGCACTTGAGGAGGATTTCCCCCGACTTGTTGAAGAGAAGCCCCTCCTTGCTCGTGTAAGCGGTATTGTCTGCCGCGATATTGATTGCGGTGAGCTGCTTGCAGCCATCAAAGGCATTGCCCGCAATGCTGGCGGTCCCCCTTCCGATGGAGATTTCCTTCAACCCGGTGCAGTTCTGGAAGGCCGCAGATCCAATCCTGCTCGCGTTGGGCGGCAGGATGATCCGTTCCAGGCCTGCCTTGTCCTTGAATGTGCCGTCGCCAATGTCATCAATCCCCTCACCAAGGGTAACCTCCGTGATGGCATTTGTCTTCAGGAGGGCATTGTCAATCCATGCGGTGAAGCCCGCGTTGAGGGAGGAGGCCCTGATGGTCACGCTGGTCAATGCGCTGCACCCGTAGAACTGTGAAAGGGTCGCACCTTCAAGGAGATCAGTGGTGTGGGAGGTGGAGATAGCGTGGTTGAGGCCGACTGGAATGGTTATCGATTCAAGACTCTGACAGGAAGCAAAGGCACCCTCCCCAAGGGTTATGACCTTTTCCGGGATTTCCAGTTCCCTGAGCTGGGTGCAACCGGCGAAGGCATACTTGCCTATACTGGTGATTGCTGGAGCCATCCTGATCCCGGTCAGTTTGCTGCAGTCTCGAAAAACATGGTCCCCAATCGAGGTTACCGGGTCTGGGATCTCGAGGGTTTTCAACCCGGCGCATTCCCTGAAGGCTCCGCTGCCAATGGAAGAGAGCCTGGCCGGGAACTTCAGTTCCTGAAGCCCGCTGCATCCCCGGAAGGCCTCGCCGCCAATGGAGGTCAGGCTCGCCGGAAACTCGAGGGTTTTGAGGGGGGAGCACTCCTGAAAGGTGCTGCTGCCAATGGCAGTAACGCCTTCGCTGAATACAATCTCGGTGATCCCGGTGGTTTTCAGGGCTTGATCGTTGATCCAGTCCGTGTGGCTGCTGTTGATACTGGGGATCTTGATGGTGACCTTTCTTAATCCGCTGCAACCATGGAACTGTGAGAGGGTGTTGCCGCCCGACGAGCTCGGGGAGACAGAGATCGGATGGTTGAGTCCCTCAGGGATAGTCACCGCTTCGAGGCTTTGGCAGGAAGCAAAGGCTCCTCCGCCAATGGTGATGACCGTATCGGGAATTTGCAGCGTGTTAAGCTTTACGCATCCGCTGAATGCGTGTGTTCCGATACTGGTCACCAGCCTGCCAAGCGTCACCTTGGTCAGGCCTGTGCATCCGGAAAAAGTGAGGTCCTGGATGGTTGTCACCGGTTCGGGGAGGTTGAGTTCCTTGAGGCTCACACATTGCCTGAAGGCAGCGTTGCCGATGGCAGAGAGGCTGGCCGGAAGAGTCAGGCTGCTTAAACTTGAGCATCCCTGGAACGCATTGCTGCCAATGGAGGTGAGTCTTGCCGGGAGGACCAGGCTGGTCAGTGCAGTGCAACCATCAAAGGCATTACCGGATATGCTGGTCAGCTTGTCGGGGAGTCCAACGCTCTTCAGGTTCTTGCAGCCATGGAATACGTAGCTACCGATGCTGGTGACGCCAGCGGGAACATTTACACTTTCAAGGCTTTCGCAGGAAGCGAAGGCAAATGAGCCCATGGAAGTGAGAGCCTGCGGGAGGTTGACCCTGGCCAGTGAGGTGCATTCCCTAAATGCGTCATTGCGGATGTTAATGAGGTTATCGGGAAGGGTGACTGATGTCAGTGTGCGACAGCGATAAAATGCGGCCGTTGAGATTTCGGTCACAGTCGAGGGAGGGTTATAATCTCCCTCCCTGCCCTGGGGGCATCTTACCAGGATTTCCCCTTTCTTGTTGAGCAGGATCCCGTCCTCGCTCGAGTAGGTGCCATTCTTTTCCGAGACCGTGATGCTTTTAAGGTTGGGGCAGCCATCAAATGCGGCAGGAGAGATATTGTTGACGGCATCAGGGATGGTGATCTCGGTGAACCGGTTGCAATTCTTGAAGGCCTTTGCCCCGATTGCCGTGAGGGTGCTGGGCAGGGCAAGGGGGTCGAGGTTCCTGCAGTTGTAGAATGCACCTTCCCCGATGGAAGTGAGGCTAGTGCCAATCGTCAGGGTCTTGAGGTTGCTGCAACCATAAAAGGCATATCTTCCGATACTGCGCAACTCGCCGGGGAGGTTCAGTTTGACCAGGCTTTTACAGCCATAAAATGCTCCATCTCCGATGCTCGTGAGGGTCTCTGGAACCACCAACCGGGTGACTCCATCGGGGATGGCATTCCCCTGCCTCAGGGCGCTCGGCAGGGTATCGCCATTGGAATTGAGGGATCCGATCCGGCCAACCGGAAACCCTGTAATCTTCTCCGGCAGGACCACCGTACCGCGAGCCTTGCACCTGACGATCGTGACGAGATTGCCCGTAACCTCCCACTCGAAGTCACCAATCGGGTTTGGCTTAAGATTGCTGAGATCAATTTCCTCCGGCTGCGCGGTGTCCCCGGGTTGCTCGGTGTTCCCGGGTTGCTAGGTGTTCCCGGGTTGTGTTGTTTCCGCAGGATCACATCCGTTGAAGGGGAGACAGATGGATAGCAAAAGCGTGGAGAGGAAAACCGTCTTGGCAATGCAGTGAATTTTGCCGTCTTGCATATGCCAATTACTGAAAGGAATTTCCTTTTTCGACAAGGCTGTTCGCAAGGAGGAACATTTATGGAGCCATCTCGTCCTGCGCCCAAACCTGCCCAACTGGGAAGAACCGGCTTTATAGTCAAGGTCCGGAGGATCGGGATGAAGCTGGTTTGCCGTGCTGGAGTCAGCCGCTCAAGGGGAAAATACGGTCTCACTTCAGCGGGAATTTGAACTCAAGGCGGCGTTCCCCCCGGAGGATTTTCACCGTGACCCGTTCCCCGCTCTTTCTTTTTTGCAGGCCATGGGTAAGCACGGAGCTCTCGGTGAGCAGATCATCACGGCCATCAAAGCTGAGGATAATATCTCCCTTGCGGAGCCCTGATCGGTATGCCACGCCATGTTCACCGTATTGGCCGAGATGTGCGACATGCAGAGCCATCCCGGGGAGGCCTTCCTTCCCTTGCCGGGTTTCGGGCAGAGGCTTCAGGCGCATGCCACCCAGCACCACCCGGCGCAGATCCCATGAACTGCCCCGCCGGGAGATGTCGGTCTTGTGGCGCCACCCCTCAGCCAGCACCAGGCCAAGGCGGAACTTTTTGTCACCTCGCCTGACCACGGCATTGATCCGGGGTTCTTTCCCGGCGTTGTGCAACACCCACTGGATATCAGCTGTCGAGAGCATTGGCTGTCCCGCCAGGGTAATGATTTCGTCACCGGCTTTGAATCCTGCCCGGTGGGCGGGACTGGCCGGTTTCACGTTCTTGACCGTGGCGCAATGGTCGGGCCGTAATTCCAGCCCGATGATCCCAGGCATTGGCCACGCAAAGAGGGCTTTCTCAGGGAAGGGTTTCCCGCTTGCTCGATGGATCAGGTGCTCAGCTGTGGGGATCTGGTGGCAGTGGATGCAACTGCGTGCAACCTGGCCGGCGTAGTCGATGCCGGGGGAAAATTTGCGCAGGGATGGATAACGCTCAGGAGTGGGGTAGCGGCTTTCCCTGCCACTCTTCAACAGGAGGGCTTCTTTTCCTTCTGGATAGTTCCCGTGAAGTTTGAGGGCAGCTTCCAGCGAAGCAATAAATCCCTGCAGCGAAATGTCCCGTCCCGGATTTTCCTGGCTGGGCCTTGCCCCGTAGCGCCCGTAGATGGTGCGGTCCGCGTTCATGAGGAAGGCGGCGAAGGTCAGGTCATAATCAAACTGGAAAAGCGACAGGTTGATCCCATTACCCTGGATCACGCGGACACATACAAATTTTTCCAGCAGCGTCCTTAGTCTCTCATTTGTGGGACGCGCAACCTGCGCGTCGAGGCCTTCGCAGGCGTGTCATGGTATTCAGCGGAAAACGATCAGCAGTGGTCTTCCGTCTTTTTTGGCCATCTCGAATCCCTTTTCCACGTCATTGTAGATCCAGACCGCGGAATTCTGCATCGCGCTGCGATCGTCCCTGACCATTGTGTCACGGTCCTTCTGCTGGGCCCCTGCATCGGTGAACAGGAATAATACGCCTGCTACTATCCCAGCTGTAATGAAGTTCTGCCTGTTCATGATTCCCAGTTAAAGCCTACAGCCGATTCAGGGGTAGCGCGAGGGCTTAATGTCCTGCCTTGTCGTTCTCGCTTCCTGCGCAGGGTCAAGATTCTACCGTTACCGATTTCATTATCAGAGCCACGACAGTTGCCCGGAAACAGGGGTGTCCGGGCGGGCAGCGCTCACCAATCTCCTTCCCCGGGGGTCAGGGGAGCACAAGCTTTGAGCCTCTGTTGTCTGGGTGCAGGGCTATCGAAAAAGAGCATCGACATCATGGGATTTCACTCAGTAGCGTTGCAAAAAATGCGGATGCGAAAATTAGTAACGATAACCGCAGCGGGCGCTCTGCTCTGTTGCCCGGCCAGTGCGGCCGAGGAGCGGGTCTGGACCTCCCGGAAGGGAGCGGACGTGACCGCCCAACTATTGCGAGTGGAAGGAGGTGAGGCCGTTCTCATTACTCCTCAACTTCGGACTATTACGCTCAAGATTCATGATCTCAGCCTGGTGGATCGCCTCTACCTCGTGGAATACGGGGGGGCGGATCAGAGCGTGGTGACGAAGTCGGAGGTGGGTGTGCCTGAGAAGGATGCCCGGGACATGTCGAAAACGTTCGAACGCGTGAAGGAGAAGTTCGTGCTCGGGACGGATGATGACCTGCAATATGACATGCTCAAGACGGAGCACTTCTATGTCATTACACAGGGGAAGATCCGCCCGATGGACGTTGCCGAGGTGGCGGAGCGACTGTGGCGGGGCATGGTCTTCCAGCATGTCAACTTCCGGGAGGACTGGGGTGCCAGGCGCAAGCTCATTTTCCTCGTGGAGGACAAGAAGGCCTACGCCAAGCTGGGCGACTGGTACAAGGCCCACCTTCTGACCCTTGAGGGCGAGCACATGCGGGATGTGGCGATCCGTGCGCGCTTGCTGTGGGAAGAATCCAGTTCCCAGAGCATTTACATGCCGGACAGCATTGTTGAGAAATTGAACATTTTTGGCACTGCCAAGGCCTTTCAGATTGGCGACACCAAGAAGAGCTACACCGAAGTCTTTGGAGCTTTCCCGACGCATTCCCTTTCCGGAACCCTGCTCTCGGAGTTTATCGGGGGCATTGCGGACTACGCGGAGGATGGTGCCATGGCCCTTAGGATCGGGCATGCCTACTACAAGGAGATCAAGTTGGCCGGGCGCACCGAGACGAGTCTGCTTGATGCGGAAGTTTACGATCAGGATGAGATCGTGAAGGCCAAGGGCTTTGATGACGGAACGAAATGGGCCAAGACCCTGCGCGAACTGGTGCGCAAGGGAAAGGTGGAACCAAATCTTGAAAAGCTGCTGGGCTGGAGAGAGGTCAAGGACCTGACTCCGGAGAGTATCGTCCTGAGTTACTCATTCGCCTACTACCTGCAGAGCACGCCGGAGCGCCTGAACTCGTTTGCCAACATGATCCGTAGAGTCCAGTACGATGGGGCAATGCCGATTTCCCTTGAGCTGGCGAAGCTTTACGGATTCAAGACGGCCAAGGAGTTTGAGACTGACTGGATCGAGTTCATCAAAAGCCAGGATTTCAAATGAAGCCCGCTATCCCACTTTCCGGAAGGGTGCTTGCCCTCCTGCTTGCCGTTCTGGTGGTCACTACCGGACTGGGTTCGGCCCAGGTAGAGAAGTATCATACCTTCACCGACACGAAGGGCAGAACCCTCGAGGCCATCGTGGTTTCCAAGACGGACACGACGGTCAGCCTCCTGATCAAGGGCAGGGAGGATCCCACCGAGGTCCCCCTCAAGGTGCTGAGCAGGAAGGACCGGGAGTTCCTCAAGTCATGGGTGCGACCGGAAGTTCCCTCAGCGGCACTCAAGAAGATCTTCCTCAAGAAGTGCCGGACTCTCACGGTGCGAGAACTTCTCGAACTACGGGGTTATGAGTCGTTCAAGTTCACCTTTGCCAACAATTCCCTGATTATCCCCGGCCTTCTGAATGGCAAGAAGGCGCGGTTCCTGGTCGATACCGGGGCCCATAACACGATTCTGCATGATGCCTTTGCGAAGGAGGCCGGGTGTAAGATGGGCCCGTATGATGAGGTCGTGGCCGGTGTGGGAGGGACGGCCCCAGCGGCTTACACCAAGGTGGACAGGATTCAGCTCGGAGAAACGCTGCTTCTGGACAAGAAGATCCTGTGCACGGACTTGACCAATGGCCTTCCGGCAGGATCGAAACTGAAGGAAGATGCCATCATCGGAGGTGGCGTGCTGGCGCGGCTCGATGCGGTCATTTCCTACCGGGAACGTCTTATTTTCCTGCGCCCCGATCTTGGCGATAAGCCCGAGGTGGAGGGGGTTGACGCTGATGCGAAGGACAAGGACAGTCAGTTTGATTTCCGGATCTTCAAGTTGAAGGACGGAAGCACGATCCGCGGTAAACTGGTGGCTAAGAACGAATCGGGAACCGGGATTACCATCGAACTGGTTAACGGGGAGAAGAGGGGCTTTACCGTAGACCGCTTCAAACCTGAGGACGAGCTCCTCATGAGGCGGTGGAGCAAGGATGCCGTGGCATTCGAGAAGAACTGCAGGGATCTCACCGTGAGGGATCTGCTCAACATGCGCGGCTACCAGTCATTTGATACCGAGCGAAAGGGCAATCACATCTACGTGGACGGAAGCCTGAATGGTGATGAGGCGAAATTCCTGGTGGATACCGGAGCAGATGGAAGTCTCTTTAATGTCGAATTGGCCAATCGGTATCGATGCGAAGTAGGGCCCATGGACCAGTGGGTTTACGGCATTGGTGGCCGGGCTCCCGCTGCAGTCACCAAGTTCAAGTCCGTGGCAGTAGGGAAGACCCTGATCGAAAACCGAAGGATCCTGTCGGCCGACTTCAGTTCGAGGGATTCGGTTGGGATTTACGGCGGTGACTTCATGCGTGAACTCGACGCGGTAATCACCTATCGCGAAATGCGGCTCTTTCTCCGGCAGAGGTAAAGGCAGGCCGATGAGGGGCTACCCATCACGCCAGTCGGGAGACAGTCCTTCGGGTTGCCCCGTCACGTCGGCAGGCAGCCAAATTCGGAGGAGAGCCTTGTCTCCTACTCGTCCTCCTTTTCCTCATTGCGGTTGGGCTTGAGGCGGTTGCGCCTCTGCTCCATGTGGTCGAGAGCCTTTTCAGCCTTGAAGGAGACCTCGTCCATCTCGTCCTCGAGGAAGTGTTCTACCACTGCGAAAGCCCAGTCCTCCACGAGGTTGGCCAAGCCAACGACAATGGCTAGTTTTTCGCTCTCTGTCTGGGCTTCCGTCGCGAGACCGGTCCACATGTCCTCAAGGGCGAGCACCTCGCGCTTGCGGTCCTTCTTCAGAAACTGGAGCGCCTGGGTAAAGGCCGAGCGCCGGAGGGCGTCATCCTCTTCATCGGCCATGTGGTCCAGAAGGACATCAAACTGGCTATCGTCTGCCCAGGTGCCAAGGGCGGCAAGGGCTGCGATGCGGGTTTTCTTGCTGTCGCTTTTCAGGGCTTCCTTGACGATCCCGGCTGCGGTGCCTCCCCCGGTTGCGCCGAGGAGTTCGAGAAAGATGGCTTTGGTGTCATCACTTGTGGCACTGTCGTAAGCGGTCTTGATGGACTTGGCGATTTCGTTGCGGGTGGTGCTGCGTTCGGCAAGAGACATGATCACCCGTTTGGCGTCCTGTTGAACCTGACTGCTATCGTTAAACTGAATGATTGCGAGGAGAGCGGCGAGGTTGGCATCGGTAGCCTGTTTCCTGGCGGCATTCAGGGCGGCAACAGCAGTCTGCGGCCTGGAGGAGTTGCGCGCATGCTGAATGAGGAAGGGAAGGGAATCGGGGGAGTTCCGGCCCTGGAGGACATGGAAAAACTTGATCCGGATGTCGGGGGTCATCTTGTTCTCCACATCGCCAGCGAAATCGCCGATCAGCTCGTCCAGGTTGACTCCATTGCCCTCGGCTACCAGAAGCCGTTGATAGATGGCCTCGCGTTCTTCTTTTTTCAGTTTCTTGGGAGATTTGCCTGCGCGTAAGAG
>JAKVCR010000246.1 GCA_022448985.1 Roseibacillus sp. | reverse complement strand
GTCCACCAGCACGGCCATGCGTTCCTGGGACTCGGAAATGGCGAGTTCGGTGCCGTCAAGGCCGTCGTATTTCTTGGGAACCTTGTCGAGATTGATCTCAAGGCTGTCGGCAATCTCGCCGATGGCGACCGATACTCCCCCGGCTCCGAAATCGTTGCAGACCTTGATTCTTCTCGCGAATTCCGGGTTGCGGAACAGGCGCTGGATCTTGCGCTCGGTTGGGGCGTCGCCCTTCTGGACCTCCGCGCTGTTATCAAGGGCGGTGTCGGTGTGCTGTTTGGAGGAGCCGGTGGCTCCTCCCACTCCGTCCCGTCCGGTTCGTCCCCCGATGAGCAGGATGGCGTCCCCGGTGGCGGGTTCGCCCCGGAAGACGTTTTCCCGTGGGGCGGCGGCAATTACGGCCCCGACCTCCATCCGCTTGGCCACGTAGCCGGGGTGGTAGACCTCGGAGACCTGGCCCGTAGGCAGGCCAATCTGGTTTCCGTAGGAGCTGTATCCGTGGGCCGCGATCTGGCAGATCTTACGCTGGGGGAGTTTTCCGGGCAGAGTCTCCTCAAAGGGGGCGCGTGGATCGCCGGCCCCGGTGACCCGCATGGCCTGGTAGACGTAGGATCGTCCGGAGAGCGGGTCCCGGATGGCTCCGCCGAGGCAGGTGGCGGCTCCGCCGAAGGGTTCGATCTCGGTGGGGTGGTTATGGGTTTCGTTCTTGAACATCACCAACCACTCTTCTTCCCGGCCATCGATATCGACGGGAACCACGATGCTGGCGGCATTGATCTCGCGGGAGACCTCGAGATTGGAAAGTTCGCCGGACTTGCGCAGGTGCTTCATGCCCATCAGGGCGATGTCCATCAGGGTGACCGGGCGCTTCTCTTCGCCATAAACCTCGTTCCGGGCGGACTGGTAGAGGTGGTAACTCTCCTCGATGGCCTCTGTTCCGGGATCAAAGGTAGTCTCCTCAATCCTGGTGAGGAAGGTGGTGTGTCGACAATGATCCGACCAGTAGGTGTCGAGCATCCGGATCTCCGTGATGGTGGGGTCCCGGTTCTCCTCGTCGCGGAAGTAGTCCCGGCAGAAGGCGAGATCCGCCACGCTCATCGCAAGGCCAAGTTCATCACGCAGCGCACCGAGGGCGGACTCGTCGCGGTCCCGGAAGTCGTCGAGGATCGCCACGTCCGGCAGAGGGGGCGGAACAAGTGCAAGCGTTGCTGGCGGTTCAAGGGGAGATTCACGAGAATCGACGGTGTTGATGGTGAACTCCTTGATGCGGGACAGGTCTTTGTCGTTAAGCGAGCCCTTGAGAATGATGACCTGGGCGGATGCAATCAGGGGGCGCTGTTGCTGGGTCAGGATCTGGACACACTGGGCTGCCGAGTCGGCACGCTGGTCAAACTGGCCGGGAAGGTATTCGACCGCAAACCACTGCTCATCGTCAGCGAGGAGCAGTTCCCGGCTGGTGGTATCAACCTGGGGTTCGGAAAGGATCAGGCGACTTGCCGCCTCCAACTGGTCAGGATCGAGCCCCTCAAGGTCGTAGCGCTGCACAATGCGCAGGGATTCCAGTCCGTCCAGTTGCAGGCTGGTCCTGAGGTCGTTGAGAAGAGAACCGGCAGCGGAGTTGAACTCGGGTTTCTTTTCGACGAAGAGACGGTCCATGGAGGTGTGCGGTCCGGTGCTCCCGGAAGCGATCGAGATTAGGACCGCCCCGGTTC
>JAKVCR010000245.1 GCA_022448985.1 Roseibacillus sp. | reverse complement strand
AGGCCCTCCAGGTCCGCGCTGAAGGCAAGGTGCTCGGTGGTCCCGAACTTCCGCTCCATCAGGTCCGCGAAACTCCACGCCCCTCCCGCCTTCGGCCGGAAGGCCAGTTGATAGCGCGTGATTTCGGCGCCCTCCTCCTTGATCCCCCCGATCTTGGTCCATCCCGCACGCGGGGTCCCCCCCGCAAGGTAGGCCCACTTCGCCCCCTCTCGCACAACAGGATGCAATTTGCCATTAGCCCGGTAATCGATCCGGGGCCGCAGGGTGAAATCGGAGCTGTCGAGCTCCGCGTTGTGGCCCTCGATCGCGATCACCCCCTTCTGCCCGGCCTTCACCGGCCCCAGCTTGAAATATTCCCAGACCTCGGCTTCATGCGACTGGACCTTGCTGATGTTTGCTCCCGCACCCTCCACCCCCTTGCGCAGGACCTCCTTGCCGTCGAGGTAAAGGATGAAAGCATCGTCGTATCTGATCCCGACGGTGAGCTCCGCTCCCTTGGGCGCGTCGGCGGGCACCTCGTAGGATTTCCGGATGTATACCGAGCGGTAATTCTTGCGCATGCCCTTGAGCACCGTCTGGTCGTCATCGTCTCCGTAGCCAAATCCGGCCGCTCCGAGTTTCCACACCCCCGGTTCCGCTTCCTTCTCCGCAGTGGCGACCCAGTGGATCGCCATCGTGGTGGTCGGATCACGGTGCCACTCGCAAATCGGCCCGTGTTCTGCCGCAGGCAGGATGACCGGAAAAAGGAACGCGAGGAGGAAAAGCAGGGGTCGGATCACGAATTCGCAGGCGGTGGGAGAGGGGGAAGACTCTCGACCCATTCCGGCTTTTTGGCAATGGCCTAAAGGCCCTCGCTCAAAATTAGCGGTAATTTGGCCCGTCGAGTTTGCCCCGGCAAAATTCTCCCCTACTCTCCGGGCATGTCCCGTGAAGAAATCAAGCGCCTGACCGAGCTCTCCTCCTGTGCCGGATGAGCCTCCAAGCTCGGCCAGGCCGATCTCGCGCAGGTCCTGCGCGGACTGACCCAGATTGAGGACGAGTCTCTCCTGGTGGGAGCCGCCACTTCCGATGACGCTGCGGTTTACCGCCTCAGCGACGAGCTGGCCATGGTTCAGACCCTGGATTTCTTCACCCCCATCGTGGACGACCCCTACACCTATGGACAGATCGCGGCCGCCAATTCCCTCTCCGACGTCTATGCCATGGGAGGGCTTCCTGTCACCGCCATGAACGTGGTGGGCGTGCCCATGGAGCATCTCTCCCTCGAGGATGTAAATCAGATCCTGAAAGGCGGGGCCGACAAGGTGGCGGAAGCCGGCTGTGTCCTCGCAGGAGGACATACCGTCCAGAACCCCGAACCCCTTTACGGCCTTTCCGTGACCGGCCTGGTTCATCCTGACCAGTTGATCACCAACTCAGGCGCAGCTCCGGGAGACCTCCTCGTCCTGACCAAGCCCCTGGGCACCGGGATCCTTTCCACGGCAACCAAACGGGGCGTTGAAATTGGCGCCCTCGCTGATCGCTCCATCCAGCTGATGGCTACCCTCAATACCCCGGGCGCCGCCCTCGCCAAGGCTGGGCTAGTACGGGGCGGCACTGACGTCACCGGGTTCGGCCTGCTGGGGCACCTTGGGGCAGTGGCCCGGGAAAGCAGCGTGAAGGCCATCCTCCTCAGCGACCAGGTCCCTGCCATCGACCCCCGGGTCCTCGAGCTGATTGAGGAGGGTTGCGTCCCGGGTGGAACGAAGGCCAACCTCGAGGCCGCCGCCACCACCTCCTTCTCGGAATCCGTCCCCGAGTCTCTCCGGCTCCTTCTTGCCGACGCCCAGACCAGCGGGGGGCTTCTTCTCTCCGTGCCCCCTGCCAAGCTTGACCAGGCCATGGAACTGCTCAAGGAGGCCGATGCTCCCTGTGCGCAGGTCATCGGTGAAATAACCGACCAAGGGGAGCACTTAATCGAGGTCCGCTGAGGGAAGGAAGACTCCCCGTCTTGCCAAACTCTTCACCAGCGGCCAGTCTCAGTTGTGTCCCCGTCCGGACCAGCACGCCTGCGGGTCGATGGCCGTTTCCTTGCCCTCGGCGACAGCCGCATCTTTCTGAAAGGCGTCACCTTCGGCCCCTTTCCCCCCGACTCACCCCTTGACCCCGCAGCCGAGTTCCCCCGGATCGCAGGGTGCGGCTTCAACGCCATCCGCCTCTACACCGGGGCCGACCAGCATCTTCTCGACTGCGCCCACGAGAATGGCCTGCTCGTCCTGCTGGGGCTTCCCTGGGAATGGAACCGGGATTTCCTGGCCGAACCCCGGCTCCGGACGGAAGGAGAGCTCCGCTTGCTGGAGTTCCTGCAGGAGCACGGTTCCCACCCGGCCCTCGGGGCCCTGCTCATCGCCAATGAGATCCCCTCCGATCTCGCCCGCTGGATGGGCCCTGAGAGGGTCCGGCAGGCTCTCGAGGACCTTATCTCCCTCTGCCGGGAAGAAGCCGGGGAGCTCCCCATCGCCTACGCTAACTATCCCAGCACCGAATATCTCGAGCCCCGCAACGCGGACTTCACCGCCTTCAACGTCTACCTGGAAGACCGCGAGGCCCTCGCCCGCTACCTTCCCCGCCTCCAGAATATCGCCGGGGACCGCCCCGTCCTCATCACCGAGTTTGGTCTCGATACCGTGCGCAACCGCGAGGAGCAGCAGGCAGAGTTACTGGAAGGCCACCTTGAGGAGTGCCTCGCAGCCGGCATCGCCGGCACCACCTTCTTTTCCTGGTCCGATCGCTGGTCCAGTCGCGGGGAATCCATGACCAACTGGGCCTTCGGGCTGACCCGGTCGGACCTGAGCGAGAAGCCTGCGCTGGAAAGGCTCCGCGAGAGGCTCCCGGAGGCCGCTGCTCCCCGTGCGTCCCTCCCGCTCGAAAACCCTCCCCGGATCTCCGTGGTGGTCTGCACCCACAACGGGGCAGAGATTCTTCCTGATTGCCTGGCCGCCTGCCTCGCCCTTGACTATCCGGACTTCGAGGTCCTCGTCGTCGACGACGGATCCACCGACGATACCGCCACGGTGGCCGCCCGCTTCCCGGAAGTCCGCTACCTTTGCCAGGACCACGGCGGGCTCTCCGTGGCGCGCAATCACGGCGCCCAACAGGCCACCGGGGAACTCATCGCCTACACCGACGACGACTGCCAACCCGATCGGGACTGGCTCTTCTGGATCGCGAGGGCCTTCCATGACCCGCAGACCGGGGCTGCCGGAGGACCCAACCTGCCTCCGACACCCACCGGGAGACAGGAAGCCATCGTCGCCGCAGCGCCCGGTGCACCCTCCCACGTCCTCACCGGGGACCTGCAGGCGGAACACCTCCCCGGCTGCAATCTCGTCCTCCGGCGCACGGCCCTCGAGTCCATCGGCGGCTTCCAGCCCCAGTTCGTCACCGCCGGGGACGATGTCGATCTCTGCTGGCGGCTTCTCGACCATGGCTGGCAACTGGCGTTCGCTCCTGCCGCCTTTGTCTGGCACCGCCGGCGCACCAGCGTGCTGCGCTATCTCCGGCAGCAATCCGGCTACGGTCGCGCGGAGGCCCTCCTTTTCGAAACCCACCCCGGACGCTTCCAGCAGGGAGGAATCACCTGGGAAGGAAGCGTCTACGGAGGCGGGGTACTCAGCGCGGACTCCAACTCCGTAATTTATTTCGGTCCGATGGGACAAGCCGGCTACCAGGGACTGGCCCATCACTCCATCCCCCGCCGCCTCCTCCACCGTCAATACAGCTCCCCGCTCTCCCTCCTCCTGCTCAAGCTCTGCGACTTCCTCCAGCCTATCACCCGGGCCTTT
>JAKVCR010000244.1 GCA_022448985.1 Roseibacillus sp. | reverse complement strand
GTCATAATCCCAGTAGCCGCGGAAGGATCCGTGGGTCCGGTGGCGGGTGTAAGGCTTCACCGGGGCGGGCCCGAGCCAGAAGTTGTAATCGAAGTGCGCCGGGATCTTCTCCTCGGGCTGGTTCACCTTGCCCGACCAACCAAACTTCCAGTTGAAGCCCTGGTTGCCCCCAACCGTCACGGTAAGGGGGCCATCCCCAAGCAGACCGTGCATCACCGCCTTCCTCAGCGGTGCCACCGTGGTACCCATCCCGTAGAAGCCTCCTTCAAAGCGGAACCAGGTGTTGATTCGAAAGATCCGCTTGTGCTTCTGCACCGCCTTCATCATCGCAATTCCCTCGCCGATGGTCCGGCTCATCGGCTTCTCACACCACACGTCCTTCCCCTGCCTGGCCGCCTCGATGGCGTGTAGGGCATGCCAGTGGGGAGGGGTGCAGATGTGGACCACGTCGATATCATCACGAGCGCATAGCTCGCGGAAGTCATGGTAGCCCTTCGGGTCGTGACCGCGCTTCTTAGCGTCGTTGGTCCGGTTGGCGAGATGGTTTTTGTCCACGTCGCAGAGGGCCAGCAACGGGCCCTGCTGACCCACGTGGGCCCCGGATCCCGAAATCCCTCCACACCCGATTATTCCCCGGGTAATCTGCTCACTGGGAGGCTTCTTTCCGCCGGCCCCGATGACGTGGCTGGGGACGACCTGAATGGTGGCGAGCGCGGCTATTCCCTTGAGGGCTTTCCGGCGGGAGAAGGTATGTGTCGTGTTCATTATGATTCTTTCTACGTAACTTGAGCTAGGAGTCTTCCGATCTCTTGTCTTTTGAGAGAAGTCGGTTAGGAGATCAGGGAGTCTCTTCAGGGGTTTCCGGGACTTCGCTCGCGGGCTCCTCCTCATCTGACACGGAGATCTTGTCCCAAAAGGCCACGAAGAAGATGACCGCGATCACGGCCGCCATGATGGCTGGATAAATCCAGAAGGCTTTCCACTTTTCCATCGCATTGGAGACGAGGTTCCCGTCAATAGCCTCGGGCATATCGACAGAGAACATTTGTCCAAGCTGTTCCCCGAACGTTAGCTTCTCCTCGCCACGGTTGGTGGCCTCGGCGATGGCACCATCGAGCGCCTTGTAATCACCATCGACTGCCCCGAACTTCCCGAAGGCCACCTTATAGCCGAAGTACATCCCGATGCCCTGCGTGAAGAACACCAGCATACCCTGGGCCTGATTGCGAATCGACTTCGGCGCGACCTTGTCGGTATACATGAAGCCAGTGACAAAGAAAAAGTCATAGCAGATTCCGTGCAGCGCCACCGAGAAGAAGATCATCCAGATCACCTGCTCGGGAGCACCGAAAGCAAAGAGCAGGTAGCGGGCTACCCACGCCAGCATCCCTACTAGAATCATCCATTTGACTCCGAGTTTCCGGAAAAAGAACGGAATGAGCAGCATGAAGAAAATCTCCGACATCTGGCCGATGGTCATGGTGGATGCCGCCTGTTTGAACCCGGTGTTCGTCAGATAGTTCCCAGTAAGCCCGTAGTAGTAGGCAAGCGGTATGCAGATTAGGCAGGAGCAAGCCATGAACACTACGAAAGCCGGCCTTTTGAACAGGCTGAAGGCGTCCACCATGAGCAACGAGCGTAGGTTGGCGGGCTCGCCTTTGGCCGGGGCCGGGGTGTGCGGAAGGAAAAAGGAATAGACCCCGAGTGCCAGAGAGGCCGCCGCTGCAAGATAGAACATACTGAAGCTGGAGCTCCATCCCATGAAGCCCACGGCCAGGCCTGCCGCAATCCACCCGATCGTGCCCCAGACACGAACCTTGGGGAACGCAAGCCGGTCAAGATTGGCGAAGGAGATGGAGTTGCCCAGCCCCAGAGTGGGCATGTAGCACAACATGTTCCCCAACATAAGCCAAACCATCAACTTTCCGTTACCCGCATTGGCGACACCTGGAATAATTAGGAGAAGGACCCCCCCGATCAGGAACAGAACCCCCATCACTTTCTGAGAGGGAAAGAAACGGTCCGCGATCAATCCCAGAAATAGCGGGGCAAAAATGGCGCCTAGTGGAGCAGTGCCATAGGCTCCCCCTCCGAAATCCGTCAACCCGTTCGCGCCCAGACATTGGCCCAACGTTGCGAACCACGCCCCCCAGGTAAGAAACTGGAGGAACATCATGACTGAGAGCTTCAGGGTATTCGCGGAGCGGGAATCGGACATCGGGTTTAGTCTGTTTGTGGGCAGGGCATTTGAGGCGCTGACCCACGTTCCGGCAAGACCTGAATACGTCCAGAGACGCGTTCCGCGGGTTCTCCTGAGGGAACTGCCTGCCAATTTAGGAACTATCGATCGTTGCACCCCGCTTGGGCCCTTAAATCCCTCAAATTCCTGAATTTAGGAGATTTGCACCATTTTCCCCTCGTTGTACCCATGAAAACTTGGATTACCTCCTTCCTGACCGACTCCAAGCTCAAACCGGTCTAAAACCTTGAAAGGAAGGGCCGAAACCCTACCGTAACCGCCCATAGGAACTAACTGTAACCACCTCATGAGCGAGACCACCAACTCCACCCGACGCAACTTTGTAAAGACCGCCACGGCCGCCACGGCAGTCGCAGGCTTCCCCCACATCGGCCGTGCCGAGATCGGCAGCAGCAACACCATCAAGGTGGGCCTGATCGGATGCGGAGGCCGTGGAACAGGCGCCGCCACCCAGGCCCTGAAATCCGACGACAAGGTCAAGCTCTGGGCCATGGCCGACGCCTTCCCCGAGAAAATCGAGGGTCCCCTCAAGACCCTCGGCGCCGCCTTCGGCAAGGAGCGGGTTGAGGTGGACAAGAGCCGCCAGTTCACCGGGCTCGATGCCTTCGAGAAGCTTGCGGCATCCGATGTGGATGTGGTCCTCATGGCCACTCCTCCCGGATACCGCCCCTCGATGCTTCGCAAGTGCATCGAGGCCGGGAAGCATGTCTTTGCCGAGAAGCCCATGGCCATCGACATGGCCGGGATTCATCACCTGATGGAAACCGCCAAGATCGCGGACGAGAAGAAGCTCGCCATTCAGCATGGTTACTGCTGGCGCTACAGCCCGGCCAACCGGGTCGGCTTCGCTAAGGCCCATGGTGGGGAACTGGGCCGGATCACAAGTTTCGTGGGCACCTACCTCGGTGGTACGGTGCGCGCGCTCTCCCCTGATGCCAAGCAGCCCGAGGGAATGGGCGATGTCGAGTGGCAGCTGCGCAACTGGATCAACTTCGAGTGGCTCTCCGGCGGACCTCTCCTGGAGCAATGCATCCATGCCGTCGACAAGATGGCCTGGGCCATGGGCGACGTTGCCCCGATCGCAGCCTTCGGCAATGGCGGCCGCGGACAGCGCCGCGATGCCGGCAACGTCTACGACAACTACTCGATCACCTACGAATATCCCGGC
>JAKVCR010000243.1 GCA_022448985.1 Roseibacillus sp. | reverse complement strand
TACCGGGACTGGGTGATCAAGGCTCTCAACAGTGATATGCCCTATGACCAGTTCCTCATCGAACAGGTTGCGGGAGACGAACTGGAACCGAGGAGCATCGACCGGACGGTCGCCACCGCCTTTTACCGCCTGGGGGCCTGGGATTTTGATCCGACCGACCGGGTCCTCGCGCAGTATGATGATCTCGACGGAATTGTGACCACGGTAAGCCAGGTCTTCCTTGCCACCACCGTCAACTGTGCCCGGTGCCACGATCACAAGATCGATCCCATCTCGCAGAAAGACTACTACCGCATGCTAGCCTTCTTCCGGGGGATCAGGCCCTACGTGAAGACTGAAGAGCCCGGGATTGACTGGGACAGTCTCACCACCCGCCTCGATCTTCCTCCCAACCGGGAGGAGTCCGATCAACAGGCCAATGACTCCCTCAGCGAACTGACCGCCTACGAGGACCTGGTCATCGAAACACTCCCGGAGAAGGAACGGGATGCGGCAGCGGCTGGCCCGGAGGTTCGCAAGCGGCTTTTCGAGCAGCACAAGGACGCGGTCCTCTCCAAGCACCAGAAGGAGTATTACGAGCTGGCCCACAAGACGATCGCCGAGATGAAGGCCAAGAAGCCGGAGAAACCACGCATGATCTGCGTCTCGGAGGTCGGCCAGGAAGCGCCTCCCACCCATGTCCTCAACCGGGGGAACCCGCATGCCGAGGGGAGCGAGGTTGGGCCTGGATTTCCCGTGGTGCTTGGGGGTGGCGAGGCTGTCATTCCCAGGGTCCCGGCTGCTTCCTCGGGGCGTCGTCTCGCGTTGGCCCGCTGGATGGCCAGCAAGAAGAACCCCCTTACTGCCCGGGTGATGGTCAACCGGCTATGGCAGCATCACTTCGGGCGGGGGATCGTGGAGTCCCCGAATGACTTCGGAAAGCTGGGGAGTGCCCCGACTCATCCCGCGCTGCTGGACTGGCTGGCCGCCGAGTTCATGGACAAGGGGTGGAGTATGAAACACATGCACCGGTTGATCCTGAACTCAAGGGCTTACCGGATGTCCTCGCAGCCGTCCGCCCTCGCCCGGAGCAGGGATCCTGCCAATCGCCTGTTCTCGCGATTCAACATGCGGCGCCTGACCGCCGAGGAAATCCGGGACTCCATTCTCTGGGCCAACGGTAGCCTGAATAAGAAGGCAGGCGGTCCGGGCGTCTTTCCCCGGATTCCGTTTGAGGTCCTCAAGACCCAGTCCCGTCCCGGTTGGGGCTGGGGGTTCTCTCCGCGTGAGGAAGCCTCCCGGCGCAGTATCTATATCTTTGCAAAGCGCTCCCTCCGGCCGCCGATCCTCGAAAGTTTTGACCTTGCGGATACCGACACCAGCTGCCCGGTGCGCTTTTCCACCACCCAGCCCACCCAGGCCCTGAACATGCTGAACAGCCGTTTCATGAACGAGGAGGCTGCGGCTTTCGCCACCCTGGCTCGAAAGGAAGCGGGGAATAGTCCCGCCGCCCAGGTGCGCTTTGTCCTGCAGCGGGTCTTCAGTCGCCCGGTGCATGATGGAGAGGTGAAGAGGGCCGCCGCCTTCCTGGAGAACCTGCAGGCTGAGGAGAAGCTCTCGCTGGACCAGGCCCTGACTTCCTTCTGCCTCGCGGCCCTCAACTTCAACGAATTCCTCTATCTCGAATAATAATGAAGACGCATTCTGATTCCTTCTGCGGCCGTACGCGCCGCGAGTTCCTGTGGCAGTCCGGCAACGGTTTCACCGGGGTGGCCCTTGCCAGTCTCCTCGCAAAGGACGGGTTCCTCGGTCAACAGGCGGTGGCCGCTGATGGGCACACGCCCTACGCGACCGGACCACAGGCTCATTTCCCGGCCAAGGCCAAGAGCGTGATCTTCCTTTACATGTATGGCGGCCCCAGCCAGGTCGACACCTTCGATCACAAGCCCAAGATGAAGGGACTCGATGGTAAGACGGTCAAGGTGAAGACCAAGGGAAGGGGAGGAGAAAAGAACGAGGGTCGCATCGTGGAACCCCGTTGGGACTTCAAGCAGTATGGACAATCAGGGGCGCCGGTCTCGGACCTCTTTCCCCATCTCGGCACCTGCGTGGATGAGATCCTCTTCCTCAAGAGCATGACCGCGGATTCACCACTGCATGGTTCCGCCATGCTGCAGATGAATACCGGGAGCATCCTGAGTGGAGATCCCAGCCTGGGATCGTGGGTCAATTACGGCCTCGGCTCCATGAACCGGGACCTTCCCGGCTTCGT
>JAKVCR010000242.1 GCA_022448985.1 Roseibacillus sp. | reverse complement strand
AGGGAAGAGTTCTGATGGAGAGGTTTCAGGTTCAGAAGATTGGGCCACCACTTCTGATTGGCCGTAGTTCCAGTTGCGGCACGCTGAGCGTTTGCTCCGCTCATTACCGGGCATTTGCTGATGTTATCTGACATGACTCTTTGTTGTGTTAGTTGTGAGAAGCTTTGTTTTGAATACTGGGAGGATAGAGGAATCGTCTCCAGAGGCCCTGGCTGAGCCGACTTCTTCCCGGGGTTTAGTCAGGGAAGATGGGATGGGTTACCAGCAGGGTTTCCACGAGTAGTTTTTCAGTTTCCCGTTGAACTCGCAATGTTAGTAACTGTGAACAAGTCGAGGAATGACGGGTTTCGTTTCCGGAAACTGAATGCTCGCTCGCACCCTCAGGCCTTGGGTTGAAATTTCGACTACCCACCGACTCGATCTGGTAGTAGCAGTGCCTCAACACATCCAACTCATGCTGAACGAAGAGGAGATTCGTGAACTGGTAGCGACTCATGGAGCCGCTGTGAATGAGGGCCGTCCGATCAAGCAGTTGATCGCAGATGGTGAACTTCCGCGACTGAATGGCAGCACGGTCCTTGAGGGCAAAGTGTCCGATTCTGTTTTTGGCGAGGCGCTGAAGACTTCCTCCGGCAGGTCGATTCGCCTCATGTTCCGCAATAACCGGATCTCTACCCACGACGTCAACCGGGGCGCCATTCCATTCAAGGACCAGGTCCTGGCCTTCAATCATGACCACATGCTCCGACTTGTCCAACCGGTGCTAGGATCGTCCCAGTTCGAGGTGGAAGGTTTGTCGCCCGTCTCGACGGTGATTCCTGCCGAGAATCTCAATCTCGTGAAGCTGGAGAATGTGTTGCGCCTCTACATGGCTGAGAGTTCGACCTCCACCTCGCTCTACCAGCACTGGATCGCAGCCAAGGACGAGGGACAGACCACCATGCAGTATGCAGGTCACGAGCTTGCCGTGGCCGAGCTCCAACCCAACGGGTTACTTCCCTATCTCATGGATACCCCGAGCACGAAAGAGGCGGAGGACCGCACCATCGACGCAGCGTATCTGATCGAAAATGGTATCTGTAGCGCGGGCCAGTACGCCCAGATCCGTAATTCCTCCCTGATGGCCTTCGGCATTGTATCCCAATACCTGGCAGAAAAGGGGATGGTGCTGGTGGACACCAAGACCGAGCACGGAATCAACGCGGACGGAGAGATTGTTGCCGCCGACGAGCTTTACACCATGGATTCCTCTCGTTTCTGGAAGGTGGATGAGCAGGGAGATCTCCTGACCCGCGACGGCAAACCGGTGTCCTTTTCCAAGGAATTCGCCCGGGGCATGGTGAAGGAGAAAGATCAGCAGTTCTCCCAGGAGCAGGCAAACGAGATTGCGGTCCGCTACATCCAAGGACTGCAGCACCTGACTGGTCAGGCCTTCGTTCCCGATTTGCGCCCCCGGGAGCAGCGGATCATCGAATCCGTCAATCTAATCCTGGATGCGCTCCTGTAGGGCTTGATCCTCCTTGGGAGGTGGGCTGATGAAAGCTCTTCCGGGAATTCTTCAGTGCCCGGCGATCAGGATCCAGAGATTCCCACCACCCTCAGGGGGGCTGGCCTGCTGCCCCTGTTTTCGGGGAACTGAGGACCAGTCGTAAAAAAATTTCCGAATTTGGGCGATTCGCGAGGAGGATAGTCAGAGAGCTGTCATGAATCCGACTGCTGAATTTGCCCATCTACAGATTTCCATAGTGGACGGCCACCGGGAGGCTTTTAAGGGTTTTTGTCTCTCGTGGCCGTTCACCTTTTCTGCAACCCGCGCTTCTGTCACCCGTTGAGGTCTGACAGACGGGCGTAAATGTGTACACTATCCTAACGAAGGAAAATCATGAGGTTTCTTTTTTTGACTCTTCTCTGTGTAGTATCTGCTTCTTCTGTTGGGGCGAATCCTGTCCGCCATTCAGTGGGCCAGAATTGGCACCAGTGGCGTGGTCCTGAGAACAATGGGGTCTCTCGCACGGCGCAGCCACCGCTGGAGTGGAGCGAGGAGAAAAACGTTGCGTGGAAAGTTGCGATCGAAGGCCACGGCACCTCCAGCCCGATTGTGTGGGGCGATCGAGTCTTCGTGGCCACCGCCGTCAACACCGGCCGGGTCGATCCTTCCCGGCCGAAGCCGGAGGATCAGCCGGAAAGGGTCTTTGGGATCAAGTATCCCAACACCGGCTATCAGATGATTGTTCTCTGCCTTGACCGGGAGACAGGAAAGGAGCTTTGGCGGGACGTGGCGAAGACTCTCGTCCCCCACGAGGGGCACCACCGGGACGCCAGCTTTGCCTCGGCCTCGCCCATCTGCGATGGGGAGAGGATCTACTGCTGGTTCGGATCGGCCGGGATGTTCGCTTACAATCTCGATGGAAAGAAGATCTGGGATCGCGATCTCGGGCCCGCGAAAGTGGGCGCGAGCCTCGGGGAAGGAAGTTCGCCGGTGGTGCATGATGGGAAGCTCGTTCTCGTTCGCGATCACGCCGGGCAATCCACCATTGAGGTTCTGGAGGCAAAAAGTGGGAAGACGGTATGGAAAAAGGATCGGGACGAGAAGAACGCGTGGGCCACCCCAGCCATCGCAGAGCACAATGGGGTGACCCAGGTGATCACCACGGCCTCCAGGAAGGTGCGCAGCTACAACCTCAACACGGGCGAGATTATCTGGGAAGCGGAAGGCCTGACTGGCAACTGCATTCCTTCCCCGATCGTTGACGGAGAAGTGGTCTACTGCATGAGCGGCTATCAGGGGTATTCCCTTCTCGCCATCCCGATCACGGGAAAAGGGGACGTCACGGACTCCATCCTCTGGAAAGTCGAGCGGGGCACGCCCTATGTGCCATCGCCCATCCTCTACGACGGGCTCCTCTACATCACTCAATCCAACCAGAACATCATGACTTGCCTCGATGCGAGAGATGGCAGCCGGGTCATTGAGCGCGTGCGGCTCCCCGGTCTCGGCGACATTTACTCATCGCCAGTGGGGGCTGCGGGGCGGATCTACATGACGGATCGGAAGGGCACCGTTCTGGTCCTGAAGCAGGGACGGGAAATAAAGGTTCTCGCCACCAATCAACTGGACGACAAATTTCACGCCTCGCCGACGCTGGCAGGGAAACAGTTGTTCCTGCGGGGGATGCGTTTTCTCTACTGCCTCGAAAAGGGAGGAACCTTTGCCGGAAAAAAAGTCAGACCGGCACAGTCGTCCCCCGGAAGGAAGAAGGCTCCAGTTGCCAGGCCCGGGCCCCCTAAGTCGAATCGTGCGTTGCTTGAACAGATCGCAAAACGCGAGATTCCGAAAGACTATCCGGGGGGCGATGGGCATCAGCCCTTCGTCGACAAGTGGTTTGCAACGGCACCTCCTGGAAAGGCAGGAGAAGTGGCCCGGCTCTGGAAGGAACAGGAACGCCTGTTTCCCAACATGAAGAATCGCGGGGCATCATTCATCAGGATCCTCGATTACGTGCGAACCAGCGGAGGCAAGCCGACCCCCGCAGTCAAGTCGGAGGACCCCTTCGAGCAAGGCGAAGCCAATCCCCACATCAAGCGAAAGGTAAAGGCCGGGATCCGAAGGGAACCGGGCAAGCCCGCTGGCAGGACGGGCGCCGTTTCCGGTGTTGTGAAAGGTTCGTCAGGGAAAGCGATGGGAGGGGTGATGATCTCGGCGTTCGACGCGGGGCGACGCCAGAGCACTTCCGTTTTCTCCCAACCAGATGGGCGATTCCGGATCGAAAGTCTGCCCGCCGCCACCTTTAAAATCCGGGCTCGTCTGGCTGGTCAACGAGACAAGTGGATCGAGAATGTGAAACTCGGCCAGGACGCTATTGCAATCACGATGGAGTCGGCCACCGGGAAGGAACTGGAAGCACAGCGCCCCGCCAGCAGTGCCTTTGCCCAGCTGACATTCGAGAGCCCGCGCGACAGGTTGAACTTCAAGATGATGTGCGCCTACTGCCACCAGATTGGAACACCGGCTTTTCGGTCGCCTGAAGAGCCGGTCGACTGGGAGACCATGATTACGAGAATGGATGGATTCGGTGGTCTCTATCCCCATACCAAGAAGACGATCGTCCAGCGTATCATCGACACCTACAAGGACGATGCGGTCGATAGCTGGCCCGAGTATGTCCCGCCGCCGGCACCGACTGGCATGGTGACAAAGGCGAAGATCACCGCATGGGAGCTGGGGGAGGAGTATGTGGGCTCATTCCACGATCTTGAAGTGGGGGATGACGGCCTCGCCTACGTGGTCCACATTGGCAAGCAGTATACGGCCACCCTCGATCCGAAGACCGGGGAGCGGATTTACTATCGCCTGCCCCGCGGTTCACATGGCCCGCACTCCATCGAACCCGACAACGACGGCGAGATGTGGCTCACCCTCTGTGTCTCGGGTGAGATGGCGAAGTTCGATCTCAAGACCAAGGAATACACGATCCTGTCCAGTGCCGAGCCCCCCGCGGAGCGTGGCTCGTGGCCGCACACCTTGCGAGTCGACCCGAAAGATCCCGAGGGCTACATCTGGTACACCGACGCCGGCCGCAACTCGGTCTTCCGGTTGCACCCAAAGACACTCGAGCGGAAGGAGTATCATCTGCTTGAAGCCGGCCAGGTGAAAGCCGGCGGGAAGGGCGAGTCGCGCGGGATTACGCCCTACGGTCTCGATTACTCTCCGATCGACGGAATGATCTGGTACTCCAAGCTCAACGGCAATCGCATCGGCCGGATCGATCCGAAGGCTCCGGACGGTGACGTCACGGAGTGGAACCCACCGTTTCGCGGGCCGCGTCGGCTCCACGTTGCCCCGGACGGCATGGTGTGGGTGCCGGGGTTCGGCTCCGGCGTGTTCGGCAAATTCGACCCCAAGACAGAAGAATGGACGACCTATCCGCTGCCTAACTACATCAACCAGATTCCCTACGCTCTCAACGTCGCTCCTGACGGCATGGTCTGGATCTGCGGCACCCACAACGACACCCTCTACCGCTTCAACCCGGAGACAGAATACCTCATCGAGTTTCCGCTGCCATTTCGAGTCAGCTACACCCGCGAGATCGAGTTCGACAAGGATGGCAACGTCTGGACCAGTACGAGCGGGCCGGCGCGGCACATGGAGAACGCCTGCGGCACCCTCATCAAGCTGGAGATTCCACCGGATGCCGAGGAATCAGGTGGCATGAAGCTGACGCCGATCGAGCTCAGCTTGGAGGAGCAGGGCGTGCAGTCGGTCGCGGCGAGGCAGGAGGAGGCCAAGAAACTCGGTGCCCTCCTCGCCAAGATCGAGGCTCGTGCGCTGCCCAAGGAATATCATGACGAGCCTCATCAGGAATACGTCGACCGGATCATGGGAGGATTGACCGAAGACCAACGCGAGCACGTGGGGCGTTTGTTCAACCAGCGTCGCAAGGCCGAGGTGGCGATGGAGAATGCCGGCCACTCTTTCGTCCGGATTCTAGACTATGTTGCGAAGGGTGGGCGAAGCACGGAGATCCCCGCCGAGCCTGGCCCCGGTACACCGTCGCAGCCGAAGCCGTCCGGGAACTCGATCGGGGAACGCGGAAAGCTGCCCAAGGAGAAGGAATCCGGTAAGGACATCGTCAAGGTGATCCAATCCGGGAAGCTCGATGCCGCTCCCTTCGATGCGGTGAAACTGGCTCTGACGGAGAAGGAGCCCAACGCGCGTGGATCGGCTCTGTCAGCTGCCTTCGGGCGACTGGGTGGGGGAGTCGGGGGAGTTAAACTCGATGCGGTGGTGGCGCGCTTGAATTCGCTGGCCAGTGCAAGGGACAAGGACTTCGCGATCAATGGGATGGCCCACGGTCTGGTTTCGTCGGATCCGGAGAGCGCCTTGAAATGGGCCAACTCAATTTCAGACGAAGGATTCCGGAAAATCGTGGTGGAGAACGTGACCCGGCGGATTGATGGGCAGCCTTCCCGGCCCAAAAAGAGAGCCCCATCAGGAGTTGCGCCAAAATCGATCGAACAGAAGACCGGTATCCACCGGCTCGACAGTTCGCTTCGATCGCCTTTCGACGCCTTCGTCTATGTTAACCGGATCCCCGACAAGCCGGGTGAGGGAGAGACACCGCATCAGTTCGCGGGGCGCATTCACGGCCGACTCGCCAACCAGGAGGGCCGAGTCCTGCTCAAATTGCCGCCGGGCATGGGCCGCTCTGCCTACGATGGCCTCAAGGCCTTCCTTGGCTCTGAGGGCAATGCGAAAGTAACCAACTGCGCCGCGTGCCACTCGTCGCCGGGATTCGAGGTTCCCGGGGGCGGGTCACTACGCAATCGGAAATGGTCATCCAACGAGTTTGAGGTGATTTTGCGGAGAAAGATGGCGAAGGCCGCCGAAGGCGATCCCGACTATGCCGGGTTGAAAATGTCCGAGGCTGATATCCCCAGCCTGATCGCCTTTCAGGACTCCCTGACGGGCGTAAGTGATGAGCGGTTTCGCGCCCTGGTCCTTGGTGCCAAGGTCGTGGATGTGACAGCCACACCGGATTCGTCGGAAACTCCCGTTGCTGACGGGACGGTGCTTGCCGGCAGGGTCCGCTTCGAGGGTACGCGTCCCAAGCGGGCACGCCTTGCGATGGACGAAGCGAGCCGGAAACTTTACGGCGGAAAGCCGGCTTTCGATGAAAGCGTTCTGGTCAGTAAATCCGGCGGCCTCGCCAATGTCTTTGTCCATGTGAAGACTCCGGTGAAAGAGGACTTCCCTGTGCCGAGTGCTCCCGCTGTCATCGACCAGCAGAAATCGGTTTTCGTCCCCCGGGTCCAGGGATTGCGGGTCGGACAGGAGC
Organism: Roseibacillus sp.; assembly: GCA_022448985.1. Lineage (GTDB taxonomy): Bacteria > Verrucomicrobiota > Verrucomicrobiia > Verrucomicrobiales > Akkermansiaceae > Roseibacillus_B. Next base: position 474 of record JAKVCR010000242.1, on the reverse strand, counting down.
TCGTCATGAAGAACGGCGATCCCTTCATCCACAACATCCGCTCCCTCTCCCGGAAGAATCGCCCCTTCAACATCGCCCAGCCCGCCGGCACGCCTGATCGCAGGAAGACTTTTGAAACGGCCGAGGGGCCCATCACGATCAAGTGTGACTTCCATCGCTGGATGACGGCGCACTTCTGGGTCATGGACCATCCGTTTTTCGCGGTAACGGATAGCGAGGGGCGCTTCTCGATCCCAGGTCTGCCAGCGGGCGAGTATACTCTGGCTGCATGGCACGAGGTCTTTGGAGAACAGGAGGTGAAAGTCACGGTGGGGAAGGGCTCCCCGCCTGTTGCTGGATTCGCCTTTAGCCCGAAAAAAGATTGATGCGGTCGATCGGACTCATCGCGGTATTTGGTCTCGCTCTGGCCCCGGCCCAGGTTCCCGCGGAGGCGCAGCGCCCGAACGTGGTGATCCTGCTGGCCGATGATCTGGG
>JAKVCR010000241.1 GCA_022448985.1 Roseibacillus sp. | reverse complement strand
CACCGCGGGATTGAAGTTCAGGTCCGGCTGGCTGTTTTCGATAAAGATGTACCCTGCGCTGAATGCCCATCTCTCATTCGGAGCGTAGGTCACCCCCACCCCATACATGAAGTTTGATTCCCAGTTGAAAGGGATTGGATTGTCCGGCAGGGGGGCCTGCCTCAGGGTGGAGGTGCCAAGGCGATTCCAATTAACCCATTCCACATTGGCCTCCAGAGTCCAATGTTCATCCGGCTGGTAAGCGTAGCCTGCCACCAGGGTGTCCGGAGTAACCAGGTCGAGGGATGCGCCGGGAATCGCCAGCCCTATGGCGGAAACCCCCGCTGAACCTTCCAAGTCCAGCTCCGTTCTCGCCCGATAGGTCAGCCCGAAGGAATGGCTTTCCCCCGGCTGCCACAGGAGGGACGCAATCCAGTTGGTGGATACATCGTCTCCCTCGAACTCGAACTCAGCCCCGGCAGCGGGATTGGGAGGCGCCAGAAACCGCTTGAGGGTTCCGTCGGCATAGGTCAACCCGATCCCGCCTCCGATCGAAAGCTGATCGTTGAGCTCATAAGCCAGTACCCCCCATGCGGTGGCATAGGTCAGGTCCGTCTCGGTGGCCACCACGCTGAAAGGGGTAGCCGGCCCCCAGTCCGTCCTCAGACCAAAGGGCGCGTTGAGTCCGGCCCCGGCCGCAAGGCGATCGTTGACCGGGCCTCCCAGATAGAGCTGGGGCACCGGAATGAATTCCGCGTCGTTCTCATGGCGCCCGCCGTCGATTACGGTCTCCGCCTCGATTCCAAGGCGCACCCCGTAGACTCCGGCATGCGCAGCAAACGAATCCAGCTGGGTCAGCCCGGCCGGATTATAGTAAACCGCGGAAGGGCGGTCCGCGGTTGCCACAAAGGCGTTCCCCCGTGACGTTGCGAAGGGATCCTGTACAGGGATATAGAAGCCGTTGGCACGGAGGTCTGGCTGTGCTGACAGCAGCAGGGCCGCGGCAAGCGCGCCCACGGAAGTCTGGCGGCAATTGAGATTAAAGAAGTTCATGTCGGAGGGTCTGGGTTGGTTTAACTCTATTGGGAATCGAAGATGGTGTGTTCCTCGGTGAGGAAGATCGAAGATCGGGAGAGGTCACAGAACCTGGCCTCATCCTCAATGAGCTTCCCGTGGGCGGCAACCCCTTCGGGGGTCTGCATCGCGGCAAGAAGCTCATCGTGTGAATTCCACCAGATCTCGGTTATCCCATCATAAGGCCCGGCCGCCCCACGACCCCCTTGCGCAACTTCGTTGAGAGGCGATTCGAGGAGATGGCTTTGAACGTAGCGCTGTGCTTGCAGTGCTTCGGCAAAACTCTGCACCAGCGGCCCATGGTTCTCCCTCCAGTAACGGTAGAATTCCTCCGGTGACATCCCGGCTTTCCGGTGAACACAGTATACAAGTTTTATCATTTCTATTGGGGGTATTGGTGATCCATCTGCAGGAGCCTTTCTTTTATTCGACAAAACGGGACCAGAAGAGCTCATTTCCCACCAAGTCGGCGGCCAGTTCTTCAAAGGGGTCGCCGGGGGCCCGTTCGATCCGGGAGACATCAAAGCCAATCCGCACCCGGGCGTCGCTCTGGTTCGGCTCCGGAAGGAAATCAATGGTCCCCCCATGGTGGGCAATCCGCATACAAGTCCCAATGAGGGCAAGAGCATCCTTGGAAGGCTCTTCTGCGCTAGCGCTCATGGCAGGAGCAAGAAGGGCCCGGACCGGGCGCCCGGGAAAGGCAAGCTCTAGGCCAGAAAGGCACTCTTCCAGACGAACCCCTCCTTCACCCTCCACCGCCCGAGCCAGGATTTCGAGGAAGGGACAGACCACTTTCCGGAGGTCCGCCAGAGGTCCCGGCCAGTCCGGCGGCATCGCTCGCGCCTCGCCCCACTCAAGGACGGGGCTTCCCG
>JAKVCR010000240.1 GCA_022448985.1 Roseibacillus sp. | reverse complement strand
ATGTGTAACTCTACCGTCCACGGTATATAGACAATCCTTCCGGGGGGAGTCGCACCTAGAGGGGACAGGGTTTGGGCGCTGGGAGGTTTCCGCAGCAGAGATGTATTTCTGCCGGGACCGCGGGCAGGGAGGGGTCATGCCGTTGTGAAGAGCCCCACAAGGAAGAGCCTACTCCTCCACGACGCGGAGGAACCATCTGGGTCTTGTGGACGGATTGAAGAAATAGGAGCGTTCGACCGGGAGGTCATCGCCAACAACACCTGTTTCAAGCGGGTTCCAGTCCTTCAGGTTGAAGGAGTCCTCAATGCGGTAGGACTTGCCGCTCTCGGGGGTGAACCCGAGGCTCAGGGCGTAGAGTTCACCCGGGCGCAGGGTGAAAACTTCCAGGGTCGTCTCAATGGTGGGGTCGGCCTGGGGAGCGCCCTCCTGGGTGACGATGTGGGTGCGGGTGAGGTTGCCGGCCGTGATCGTGATGGTGGCGGTGCGATTCTCGGGAGAGGGGTTGGGGGCTACGAGGTAGTTGAAGAGCTGGTTGCCGGTTTGACTGTTGGCCTCAGGACTTGTCAACCACACGGCATCGCTGGTCCAAGTCCATTCGCTGTTGGACGTGACTGAGAAGCGCCCGGTAGCGTCCTCGGCAGAAATGCTGCGAGTGGCCGGGTTGAGGGCGAGGCTCACTTCAGCCCCGGGCTGGGTGACGGTGTGGGTGCGGGTGAGATTACCGGAGGTGATCGTGATGGTGGCGGTGCGCTCCTCGGTGGAGGAATTGGGCGCCACCGCATAGGCGAAGAGCTGGTTCCCGTTCTGGGAGGTGGGCTCGCCGCTGGTGAGCCAGGTGGCATCGTCGCTCCAGGTCCAGGTGGTATTGGCCGCCGGGCTCCATGAGACGGTGAAGGTGCCGTTGCCGCCGTTGGCAGGAATGCTGCGAGAGGTCGGACTTATCGTCAGGATGACGGGCGCCGGTTGGGTGATGGTGTGGATGCGGGTGAGATCGCCTGCCGTGATGGTGATGGTAGCCCTGCGGATTCTTGCAGAGGTATTGGGTTCCACGGTATAGGTGATGGTCTGGTCGCCATTCTGGGTGGTGTTTTCATTGCTGGTGAGCCAGGGGGCGTTGTCGCTCCAGTTCCAACTGGTGTTGGAGGAGACGGTGAAGGTGCCGTTACCGCCGTTGGCGGGAATGCTGCGGACGGTCGGGGTGACGGCGAGGGAAAGTTCAATTCCTCCCTGGGTGACGGTGTGGGTGCGGGTGAGATTGCCAGCGGGGATGGTGATGGTGGCGGTGCGGGCCTGGGTGGCGGCGTTGGGGGCCACCGAATAGGAGAAGGCCTGGTTGCCGTTCTGGGTGGTGCCTTCGTTGCTGGCAAGCCAGGGGGCACTGCTGCTCCAGTTCCAGCTGCTGTTGGAGGAGACAATGAAGGTGCCGTTGCCGCCGGTGGCAGGAATGCTGCGGGTGGCCTGGTTGAGGGTGAGGCTAACGTCGATCCCGGCCTGGGTGACGGTGTGGTAGAGGATCCGGGTTGATACGGGAGGTTGTTCATCGGTGGGAATCTCAAGGAGGTAGGAGAATCTCCCGCCAGTGCCCGCATCGTGCCAGCCCTGCTGGCTGTGTGTTGATTCGATAATGCAGGCGTAGTTCTCGTTCCGGCCGCTGTTGGGTTCCGGTCCGGCCCAGTCATCAACAGTGAGAGTTTCCCCCGTGATCCACTCCCACTCGCCTTCGACTTCTTCATCCGTGAGTCCGATCCACAGGTTCGGCCAGGAGTTCAGGTTCGCCAGATAGGACTTCGCAGCATCGATCTTCTCCTGGGTATTCAGCACTGCGAGGCGTCCGCCACGGGACTCGGCATCCGCCCTGGCTTCCTCCCAGGAGAAGCTGCCCTCCACAAGCTCGAAGGAGGAATCTGGTTCCGCTTTCTCCAGGTCGTGCAACTCGCTTACCTCGGCCGCGGACAGGGCGCGGTTGTAGATGCGGATGTTGTCCAGGTCCCCGAGGAAATTGCCCCCGGACAATCCTGCTGTATTATTGTTCCCGAGCAGGATGTTGCCCCCCCGGTTGGTATCCTTGATGGCATTGCGGACATCGTTGAGGTCAAAAATTCCACCCATGTTTCCCAGGTCGTTTTGCCGAATGCCATCAAGGTAAAAGGCGATGGCATTATCAGATTCACTGACCGTAATCAGAGCATGGTACCACGTTCCGGCTTGCGTGTTCAGATTGATAGCCCCGGCGGATCCGGAAGACTTGATGTAGCACATGCCGGTACCGTTGAAGCACATGCCGTAGTCCCAGTTGTTCCAGAGTCCCCCCTTCGTGATGATGGTGCCCCCGCCTGCGGCCAATTGGTCGCTCCGGATCCAGGCCGAGAGCGTGATTTCGTTGTCGATGTCGAGGGACGGGGAATCGCTGATTTCCACGAAGGAACTGTCACTGGCGAACCGGATTGCGCCCTGAGACCTTCCTGAAGCGTCCGTGACAAATGATGCCCCGTTAATGGAGCCATTATTTCCATTCCCGCTCTCATCATCCGCGTTGCCGTTGAAAGGGTAGTAGGCCACAAGGCCATCCGTAAGGGATGATTCTTCTTCCCTGCTCGCAATGGTAATCTTGATCTGTCCTTCACGCTGCTCTTGGGAACTGGTGCGACTGACAGTGTAGGTGACGGTACCCGGGCCGGTGCCGCTTGCTCCATTAGTGATGGTCAGCCAGTCGGCAAGGCTTTCCGCCGTCCACGCGATCGTGGCCGCAA
>JAKVCR010000024.1 GCA_022448985.1 Roseibacillus sp. | reverse complement strand
CAACCTGGTGAAGGGCAGCAACCTGGTGAAGGCGAGCAGCCCGGCGAAGGCGAGCAGCCCGGCGAAGGCGAGCAGCCCGGCGAAGGTGAGCAGCCCGGCGAAGGGCAGCAACCTGGTGAAGGGCAGCAACCTGGTGAAGGGCAGCAACCTGGTGAAGGACAGCAGCCCGGTGAAGGCGAGCAGCCCGGTGAAGGCGAGCAGCCCGGGGAAGGACAGCAGCCCGGGGAAGGACAAGAGCCGGGACAGGGGGACGTGGCTGATCCGCAACTGGCTGAGCTCGCTGAACGTCAGGCCGAGGTTGCGGAAGCTCTCGAATCGCTGGCCGCCGGGGATATCGACCAGGCTCTCCAGGCGGTGCAAGAGTTGCAGGCCGCAGAGGCCGCTGCGCTGGCAGAAGCGATCCAGGATCTTCCGCAGTTGAATGGCCAGTCCGGGCAGATGGCCCAAGCTGCCCAGCAGGCTCAGCAGGGGAGCCAGCAGGCCTCCCAAGCAGCGCAATCGGGGCAGGAAGGACAGTCTCAGGCCGCGGCTCAACAGCATGCGCAGGCTTCTGAAAACTTTGGCAATGCGGCGCAGGCCCTTGAGCAGGCGGCAGAGCAGTTTGCCCAGCAGGCGCAGCAGGCTGCCGGGCAAGAGCCCAGCCCCAATCAACTGCCTGGCACGGGAGAGGCTCTGGCGGAAGCGCAGCAGGCTGCCGCGCAAGCCTCCCAGGCCGAGAGCGCAGGTGAGCAGGCACAGGCCTCACAGCAGGCTGCCCAGGCCCTCTCGCAAGCGGCCCAACAAGCGATGCAGGCGATGCAGAGTGGTCAGCAGCCGGGCCAGCAACCCGGACAGCAACCCGGGCAGCAACCGGGTCAGCAACCGGGTCAGCCGGGCCAGGAACCGGGTCAGGAACCGCAGGAAGGTATCCAGCAGGCCCAGGGTGATCCGGGAGTGCCTCCCGAACTGGCCAAGCTGGGCGTGAGCGCCAAGGACTGGGAGAAGCTTAAGGAGATTTTGCGTTCGGATGTGGGCGGCGCCGGTGCAGCCGGGGTGCCTGAGGATTACCGTGGACTCGTAAAGCGCTACTTCCAGGAGGTGGCCAGGGGGGAAAAGTAGTGCCGGATAGTCAGGGTTTTCAGTATTGGGAAGGAATTTGACGTGAGAAGAATTTTTGTCAGAGCGGTTTGCGGGGTCCTGTTATTTTCCTGGAGCGCGCAGGCTCAGGAGGTGGCCAAGACGGTTTTTTCGGAGTGGAAAAGTAAAGTCGATCCCTCGGTGGAGCGCGGTCTGCAGTTCCTTGCCCGGGTCCAGGAGCGTAACGGCAGTTTTCCTGAAAATTACGGAACCTCTACCGGGATCCCCTCCCTGGTGGGCATGGCTTTTCTTTCCAAGGGCCATATGCCCACCGAAGGCCCCTACGCCGGCAACATCAACCGTTGTATCGACTATGTCCTGAAGCATCAGGAGCGCAATGGTCTCTTTGTGGCCGGTCACGCGGGAAGCGGGCCAATGTACGCCCACAATATCAGTACGTTGTTCCTGTCCGAGGTCTCCGGGATGGTGGATCCGGAACGGCAAAAGCGCATCAAGGAGGCGCTTTCCCGAGCGCTTCAGTTGATCCTGCGCGCTCAGCGTGTTCCCAAATCGCCCCAGCACCAGGGAGGGTGGCGGTATCATCCCGGCTCGCGGGACAGTGACACCTCCTGCAGCGGTTGGGCGCTCATGGCCCTGCGATCGGCAAAATTGAACGGGGCTGCGGTCCCCGACCGCGCGATTGAGGCTGCGGTCGAGTACCTCTACCGCCACTACGATGATCGGCTGGGCACCTTTGGTTACTCAAACCGCACCAGCCACAAGGAGTCCCTCACGGGGATGGGGCTGCTCTGCCTGGAGCTCTGTGGCGAACACGGCAAACCGGCCACCATCAAGGCCGGTGATTTTGTCCTGCGGAACCACCGCCGCCTCACCAATTACCAGTTCGAGTATTATGGGAACTATTATTCGGCCCAGGGCATGTTCCAGCTGGGAGGCAAGTACTGGGAGACCTACGCCAACTGGATGTACAAGTCTTATCTTCCCAAGCAGCAGCAGGACGGATCCTGGTACAGCCGCGAGGCGGGTCGGGTTTATGGCACCGCTACCATGGTGCTGGCTTTTACGGTCCCCTATCGGCAGCTTCCGATCTACCAGCGGGACGAGACGGTAGACGAAGAGTGATCGCGAGAGATGACGATCACGACCGGCAGGGGAGGCCGGGAAGGATTAAGGTTTAATCAAGGTGATCCTCCCGGATTGGTGGCCACCTCTTCCTTCGGTCGGTTCCTGTTGAGCTCCTCGATCACGCGATCCGTGAGATCGGTGGCATTGCGGATGTAGATGAGGGAGGGGAGCTGGGAGCTGGTTTTGCCACTCACTTCGAACACATGATCGTAGCCATCTTCTTCCGCGATTTTCCGCACGATCGCCCGCACGTTGCGGAGCAGCTCGCGGGTCTTGTCGACCATGCCCTTGTTGATGAGATTGAGCTGTTCGGCGAGATGTTTCTCGTGCTCTCGCTTGAGGGAGAGGCGTTCGTGGTTCTTCATCATGTAGCGCCTGTAATAGTCCTTGCGCTGTGCTTCGGTGAAGATCGGATCCTGCACGTGGGTCTTGAGATCCCTGAGCTCGACATCAAGGAGCTTGATGGTTTCGCGGCGAGGGTCCTGCTGCAGCGTCCTGCGGGCTTCCTCGACCTTGGCCCGTGCGGTGATGGTCAGGTGGTAGGCCTCAAAGGCCTTTGCCATGTCGAGGGTGGCAAGTTTCGGTTTTCCGGCTGCAGCGTCGAGGGAAAGAAGGAGACCCAGGACTGCTGGGAGCGGAGAACGAAGCCAGGGACGGAGCGGCATCATTTCACTAAGGGGAGATTGATAGTCTGCATACCATAAAAAAAAGGGAGGAGAAGGCGAAAGTGACAGGAGAGCGTGGCGGTGCTCTTGGCTCTTGCGATGGAGCCGGATAGAGTGCGGCTCGTGACGGAACGGATGATCATCGTCGGAGGTGGAGTCATCGGCATGTGCTGTGCCTATTATCTGGCCCGGGAGGGACGGGAGGTTCTGGTTCTGGAGCAGGAGGCGGAAAATGGAAATAATTGCTCGCGGGAGAATGCAGGGATGGTGGTTCCCAGCCATTTTACGCCCCTGGCGGCGCCCGGGGTTGTCACTCAGGGGTTGAAGTGGCTGCTGGACGGGGAGAGTCCGTTTTACGTGCGTCCCCGCCTGAGCCTTGACCTGGCCCGTTGGGGCCTGGCCTTCCTGTTGCACGCCAATGCCAGGCATGTGACTGCCAGTGCGCAGCTCTTGCGTGACCTTCAGCTTGTGAGCCGCGAACTGTTCAAGGATCTGGCCGGGGAGTTTGACTTTGGTCTGGAGCGGCGGGGCCTTCTCATGCTTTGCGAGACTGACGAGTTTCTGGAGGAGGAAGTGGAATTGGCGACCAGGGCCAGGGAGTTGGGCCTGCGAGTGGAGGTATGTGATCCGAACCGGTTGGCGGAGCTTGATCCGGATGTCGAGATGAAGGTGCGGGGAGGGATCTGGTATGAACAGGACTGTCATCTCGACCCGGGAAAATTTCTACAGGGATTGAAGGAAGCGGCGGTGCAGAAAGGGGCGCAGTTTCGTTATGATTGCACGGTCCAGCACGTTGGGGATGGGACTGTTCTGCTGGAGAGTGGAGAGGAGTTGGGCGGGGCGGAAGTGATTCTGGCAGGTGGTGCCTGGACGGACTCCATGGCCCGCTCTCTGAAAACCCGGATCCCCCTGCAGGGGGGGAAGGGTTACTCCATGACCTTGGGTCGTCCTTCGGCCTTGCCCCGTCTTTGCTCTCTCCTGGGAGAGGCCCGGGTGGCCGTCACCCCGATGGGAGATTCCCTGCGGGTTGCAGGGACAATGGAGATCTGCGGAAATGATCTTTCGATCAATGAGAGGAGGGTGCAGGGCATTATCAAGGCGGCCTGTCGGGTTTTTCCCGGATTGTCCCCCGGGGAATTCGAGGGGGTCAGACGCTGGTCTGGATTACGCCCCTGTTCTCCTGATGGGCTGCCTTACCTGGGGCGGATAGGCGGCAGGGAGAAGGTTCTGGTGGCAAGTGGGCACGCCATGCTGGGGCTCAGCATGGGGCCGGTTACAGGGAAGCTGGTGGCCGAGCTGGTGGCGGGCCGATCCCCGACGATTTCAGTGGATCAGCTGGCAGTGGAGCGCTTTGCGTGAAGACCCGGGGACAATGTTTCTCCGGGGTAAGAGGTATTTCGATTGGTCGACGGATTTGACTCTCCGACGATCATCATTCAGATACCTCTCATGACCGGCATCCGAAAGTTGCGCGTGATTGACTCCCACACTGCGGGGGAGCCTACGCGGGTGGTGGTCGAGGGAGGCCCCGATCTCGGGGAGGGTTCGGTCGCGGAGAAACGGAAACGCCTGGGGGAGGAGCACGATTGGGTGCGGACTGCCTGTGTGACCGAACCGCGGGGCTACGATGCGATGGTGGGAGCACTCCTCTGCGAACCAAGCGATCCGGATTGCGCTACAGGCGTGATCTTCTTCAACAATGTGGGATTGCTGCAGGGTTGTGTGCACGGGACTATCGGGGTGGCAGTCACTCTCGCGCACCTCGGACGGTTCCAGCCCGGGGAGCATCGCATTGAAACCCCGGTGGGCGTGGTGGAAGTGCAACTGCACGATCATGGGCTGGTCTCGGTGGACAACGTGGCAAGTTACCGCCATGCCAGGGAGGTGTCCGTGGAGGTTCCGGAATGGGGCCTGGTGACCGGTGAGGTGGCATGGGGAGGGAATTGGTTTTTCCTGATCAAGGACCAGGGACCGAAAGTGTCACCTGAGAATATCGAGGCGCTCACCGATTTCACGTGGGCAGTACGGCAGGCCCTGGCGAAGAACGGAATTACTGGCAGCGAAGGAGGTGAAATAGATCACATTGAGGTATTCGGTCCGCCGACTGATCCCGGGGTGGCCGACAGCCGTAACTTCGTTCTGTGTCCTGGGAAGGAGTACGATCGTTCACCGTGCGGGACGGGGACCAGTGCGAAGCTGGCCTGCCTCTATGCTGACGGAGAGTTGACGGAGGGCCAGGTCTGGCGGCAGGCCAGTATTCTCGATACGGTGTTCGAAGGATCGGTGAAGCCGCTTGATAATGGCATGGTGATCCCGAGGATCAGCGGATCGGCCTGGGTTAACGCGGAGGCCACCCTGGTTGTTGATCCCCTGGATCCGTTCCGTTTTGGAGCAGGCGGGGGGTAAGGGAATGTGCGGTTTTTAAGCGCGAACTTGACGAATACGGAAGGGGTCGGTTCTATCCCCGGACATGTCGCTCCAAGTAGATTGGACCGGGGTTTTCCCGGCCGTGCCCACGCAGTTTCACGAGGATTTTTCCCTGAATATCCAGACGACGCAGGAGCATATTGAAGCCCTGATCAAGGAGGGTGTTCACGGGTTGATCATGCTGGGAACGATCGGGGAGAACTGCTCCCTCTCGCTTGATGAGAAGGTGAGGGTTCTGGAAGCGGCCGTTGAAGTGGCTGACGGTCGTGTCCCGGTCCTCAACGGAGTGGCCGAGTTCACAACCCAGAATGCCTGTGACACCGCCCAGGCCGCCGAGGCGGCCGGGGTGAATGGGCTCATGGTGATGCCCGGAATGGTCTACAACTCGGATGGGCGGGAAACAGTGCATCATTTCCGATCAGTGGCCGCATCCACGGGCTTGCCGATCATGTGCTACAACAATCCGCCGGTCTACCGGGTCGATATTACACCGGAGATGTTCAAGGAGATGGAGGATGTGGAAAACATCGTCTGCATCAAGGAGGCCTCGGGCGATGTGAGGCGGGTCACCGACCTCTTTAACGCCCTGGGTGATCGCTACCTGATTTTCGCCGGACTCGACGATGTGGCCTTGGAGAGTTTCATGCTCGGATGCAGCGGCTGGATTTCCGGACTGGTGGACGCTTTTCCTCGCGAGAACCGTCTACTCTGGGATGCCTTCCTCGCTGGTGACTATGCGCGGGCTCTCGAGGTCTACCGCTGGTACATGCCGATGTTGCATTTCGACAGTCACCCCAAGCTGGTCCAGTATATCAAGTTGACCTGCGCCACCCTGGGCTACGGAACGGAGACGGTACGAGCCCCCCGCCTGCCACTGGTAGGCGAGGAGCGGGAGCGGATTCTCTCCATCGTTCACCAGTGTGTTGCGACCCGTCCGCAGTGATTCTGCCGGAAGACCCCTGAGGATCGAAGCAAAGGAAGGTCGTGCTAACCCTGGCTGGCGACCTGGTAGGCCAGGCCGGCGCCGACGAGGTCGCTGATACCCATGCCGATGGACTTGAAGAGGGTAATTTCATCCTCACTCTGGCGAAGAGGAGCGGAGCCGTGGCACATCTCGGAAAGATCGGCGACAACATCATCCTTGGTGAACACGCCTTCAGAGATGGGAACGAGGACTTCGCCAGCTTCCTTGAAGCAGTTCGCATAGCTATCGGCGTAGACCCTCGACTTGAGAATGAGGGCAGTGTCACACTCGCGCTTGTCGGCGTGGTGGTTACCGATGAAGTCGGTGTGGGTTCCCTCCTTCACCCAGTCGCCCTGCACAAGGGGTTCGTGGGAAGCGGTTGCACTCACGATGATGTCAGCCTGTCCGCAGGCGTCCTGGAGATCGGTTGCGACCGAGACCTCGATGCCTTCCAGTTCGGCGCTCACCTGGGACACGACCTTCTCTGCATTGGAGGATGTCCGGCCCCAGACGAGGATACGCTTCAGGGGACGCACGCTGGCATTTGCGCGAATGATGTAGGGCGCCAGGTTGCCGGTACCCAGCAGGAGGAGGGTCTCCGCGTCCTCGCGGGCGAGCAGGCGGGTGGCGAGGCCGGAAATGCCGGCTGTCCGCCAGAAGGTGACCGTGGTGCCATCGACGAGGGCGAGGGGTTCACCGTGCGCACGATCGAAGAGAAGAATCTTCGAGTAGAGCGATTTGTAGGGTTCCGCGTTGCTGGGAAAGTAGGTGAAGGCCTTGACCCCGATGAGCGAGGTGTTCCAGGAGGGCAGGACCGCGAAGGCATCATGGGTATCGGGGTTCTCATCCAGCAGGAAAACATTGCGCGGAGGCATGGTGAACTCGCCGGAGAAGGTTTCCTGCAGGGCATCGATGAGGGCCGGATAGCTGAGGGCGGTGTGGACTTCTTCAGGACCAATGATCTTCATGGAAAACAGCCACGGGTTCTTGGCGCGGCGCGGCCCTGCTATAGGCGATGCTGACTGGCGGGTCAATCCGTCCGCCGATTCCACACAATTTGCTTTTGCGAGATGCCGAAGCATGGATAGAACGTTCCCGCCATGGACCTGCAAGGAACATCATTCATTGGAGCGGCCCGGGGGACCGGGGGAGCTGGAGAGGACCGGGCAGTCAACCCGGTGTCGGGAGAGGAACTGGACCCGGTTTATCATGCGGAAGGAGAAGAAACGGTGGAGGCGGTCTGTCGGTTGGCTGCAGCAGCATTCGTGGAGTTTCGTGAGAAGAGCGGAGAGGAGAAGGCCGTCTTCCTGCGCACCATCGCGGATGAGATTGATGCGGTGGAGGAGGAGATAGTGGTGCGTATGACGGCGGAGACCGCCCTGCCGGAGGGCCGTTGCCGCATGGAGAAGGGTCGAACGTGTTTTCAACTGCGTCTTTTTGCGGATCTTCTTGAGGAAGGATCCTGGGTGGACGCGCGCATTGACCATGCAGACCCTGACAGGGCACCAGTGCCCAAACCCGACTGCCGTTCAATGTGGCGTCCGGTTGGGCCGGCAGTGGTGTTCTGTGCGAGCAATTTTCCTCTGGCCTACTCTGTTGCCGGAGGCGACACCGCCAGTGCGTTGGCGGCGGGTTGTCCCGTGATCGTAAAGGCCCATGGTTCGCATCCCGGCACGGCGGAGATCGTCGGGGCCGCGGTCCGCAGGGCAGTGGTAAAGTGCGGATTGCCGGACGGGGTTTTTGCCTTGCTGTATGGGAGCGGACGAACCATCGGACAGGCTCTGGTGAAACATCCCGCGGTCCAGGCGGTGGGCTTCACCGGATCACGGTCCGGAGGACGTGCCTTGATGGACACTGCCGCAGCTCGGCCGGAACCGATTCCGGTCTGGGCCGAGATGAGCGCGGTGAACCCGGTCTTCGTCCTGCCGGGGGCATTGAAGGAGCGTGGAGAGCAGATTGCGGAGGGATTCGTGGGATCACTCACCCTGGGGGTGGGACAGTTCTGCACCAATCCAGGATTGTTGATTTCCGGTAGCGAAGGGCGCAGCGAGTTTGCGGGAGAGGTTGCCTCCCTCGCGGCGGAGATCGCACCCGCCACCATGTTGCACGAGGGCATTGCCTCGTCCTATCACGGGGCGGTCGATGCGATGACGACCAAGAAAGGGGTGGAGGTGCTGGCCCGGGTGGAGGCGGAGGTCGGGAAAAATGCGGCCGGGGCAGTTGTGCTGGGGACAAGTGTGGACGCGTTTCTGACCGACCAGTCCATGGCGGATGAGATGTTCGGACCTGCCACCCTGATGATCGAGGCGGGGGATGAAGAAGCAATGCTGGGTGTTGCGGAGAGCCTGGAGGGACAGCTCACCGCCACCGTGCATGCCACCGGGGAGGACCGTGAAGTGTTCGCGAGGCTCATCGCCGTGCTTGAGCGCAAGGCAGGTCGGCTGATTTACAACGGCTACCCCACGGGGGTGGAAGTCTGCCATGGCATGGTTCATGGAGGGCCGGCGCCCGCGACCTCCGATGGACGATCGACCTCGGTGGGGCCACGGGCGATCACGCGGTTCACCCGGCTCGTTTGCTGGCAGGACTTTCCTGATGATCTCCTGCCGGTGGAACTGCAGGAGGGGAACCCGCTGGGAATCTCGCGGATTGTAGACGGGTCGCGGATTGAATCCTGACTTGGGATGGAAGCGCGAATCCGGCATCATGAGGACGGTGTCAGCATCGAGGAAAATGGGTGTGTGTTGTGCGAACTTCCTCGTTCCCCTGGTCCGACGCACAGCATATGGGATGTGCTGGCCTGTGCGGTGCGGCTCTTCGCCCCGGGTTCCCGCATGGCCATGTTGGGATTTGCGGGAGGAGGAATGGTGGGGGCCATGCGAGCCATCGGATGTGAACAGGAAGTAGAAGGAGTGGATCTCTGGGCTGAAGGTTTTGAAGTCTTCCGGGAGGTAGCCGCGGACTGGAGCGGAGTAGTGCATTTCCATCCCGAAGATGCGGTGGCATGGATGAGGCGTCAGCAGACCCTTTTTGACGTGATCGTGGAGGATCTTTCTGTCCCCCTCGAGGNCGATGTGGTGAAGCCCGAGGTCTCGTGGGTCGATCTGCCTCCGTTGATGCGGAGGAGACTGAAGAAAAACGGGGTCGTTATCAGTAACCTGCTTCCCACACCGGGAATCTCCTGGGAAGAGATGATCGCAGCCTGTCGGGTGGGGTCGGGGGTAGTGGTGGAGTTTGAGAGCTATTACAACCGGGTCCTGATCCAGGGCACTACCGTGGGCCGGGCACGGTCCTGTGGCGACCGTCTTCGCAAGCTGATGCGCCTGCTGGGAAGCGACCTGACTGACGATATCCGGCTGCGCACGCTTCAGGGTGCGCATTGAGCGAGATAGACGGTGCTCTCCGACTGGCAGTCCTGCAGGGGGTTGGGGAAGGTGACGACCCTGGTCTCGGTGGTGGTGAAAACGCGGTCCAGAAGAGACTGGAATTCCGGGTCGGGAGGATCGTCGGACCACATTGCGAAGACGCCCCCGGGATTAAGGAAGGATTGCAGGTGACGGAGACCGTTCTGCGAGTAGAAGGGCTGGTGTCGCTCGTGGATCAGGTTCCGCGGAGAGTGATCGATGTCCAGGAGAATGGCATCGAAGCGGCGCCCGGGTTGTCCGGGGTCGAAGCCCTGCTCGGCGGCAAGAACAAAGAAGTCTCCCTCAATCAGATGGCAGCTCGGATTGCTGTGTAGTTCCTGTCCGAGGGGGACCATTTCCCGCATGTGCCAGCTGATGACCTCTGGAAGAGCTTCCACGACCAGGAGGTCCCCGATGCGATCGTCGTTGAGAACCGCCCTGGCGGTGTATCCCAGTCCCAGGCCCCCCACCACCACGGAGAGATTCTCTCTATCGGCTGGCAAGCGGGCAAGGGCAAGGTCAGCGAGGGCGATCTCCACCGTGGTGAAGAGGCTGGACATAAGATAGCCGGTTCCGAGGATGATCTCGTAGACTTCAAGGTTGTCGAGAGATCGCAGCCTCCGGCGCCGGAGAGTGAGGGCGCCCAATGGTGTTTCCTGGTAGTCCAGCTCTTCGTACTCGAGGGGCATGAGGTGGGGGACAGTGCGGTGCAGGGTTCCGTCAGGCGAGCAAGATCTCGCGTCTTATGGGGATTGCACGGTTCGGGATGCGCTCTGAAGATGCTTCCATGGTAGAGATCACATTAGGGCGTCTGGCTCTTTCACTTCTTCCAATTCTGGTCGTGTGCTGGATTTCCTATCGCTGGGGCGGTAGGATCGGGACTCTTTCAGTAGCGACGGGGCGCATGGTTGTGCAGTTATTCCTTATCGGCTATGTGCTCAGTTTTCTCTTTGGCGTGCGCAGTCCGTGGGTGGCTCTCGGGGTTGTTGTGTTCATGATTGCGATCTCCGCCTGGATCGCGATTCGAACTGTCCGGGTGCGGCGCTGGGACTCTTACCGGGATGCGCTGCTTGCGATTGGGATCGGAGGAGGGGTGATATACGCCCTGATCATCTTTGGAGTGATTGCAGTGGATCCCTGGTACGAGCCGAAGTATGCCATCAGCCTCTCGGGCATGATCTTTGCCAATGCGATGACGGCGGTCACCCTGAGCGCGGAGCGCTATGATGCGGAACGGGAAGGCGGTCGCAGCGTGGAGCATGCGCGTAACACGGCCTGGAACGCGGCCCTTATTCCCCAGGTGAACGCCTTCCTGGCAGTGGGGTTGGTGGCGCTGCCCGGGATCATGACGGGCCAGGTCATTGCAGGTGCGGATCCGATGGAAGCGGTGCGCTACCAGATCATGGTGATGGCCATGGTGATGGGCTCGGCCGGTTTGGCGGTTGCAATTTTCCTTGTCCGCCGAATGCAGGGTGAAGCCAGAGCCAGTGCAGCGGCCTGAAGGATTTAACCCTGGCCCGGGGAAGTCACCTCACTTCTTCGGCTTGGCCGCAGGTTTCTTCTTGTGTTCGTGATGGGGGCAGACACAGGCGTATTCCAGAGCGTCGCAACCAGAGCATTCCTCCAGATTCAGATTGAGCCGGATGA
>JAKVCR010000239.1 GCA_022448985.1 Roseibacillus sp. | reverse complement strand
GATCAAGCCAAGGATCACATCCGCCACATCCTCAGGACTACACGAGGTTTGCAGGGGCGCCTCAGCTTCCTTCTCCGCCACGAAGGCATCATAATTCTCGCCCACTCCGCGACGGAGCCAGTCCCCCTTGATGAACCCTGGAGCCACCGCATTGACACGCACTCCCTTTGGCCCCAGGACGCGGGCCAGGGACTTAGTCATGGTGACCAGGGCCCCCTTGGAAGCGCAATAGGGAATACAGCTGCCCCGCCCAGTGAACGCAGCCACGCTGGCAACCGAAACGATTTCCGCACTCCCTGCCTCTTCAAGGTAAGGCCGCGCAGCCCGCACACATTGGAAGGCCGCCTTCACATTGACGTCCATCAGGCGCGACCATACCTCGTCGTTCACCGCCTCGAAATCATCAGCCGGGATGAACTCGGTCGTGCCCGCATTGTTGATGAGGATATCCAGTCTCCCGAATTCCTCCACCGCAGCCTCCACCATGCCCCGGCAAACCGCGTCATCGGAGACATCACCCTGAAAGAGGGCCGCCTGCACGCCGCACGCCTCAACCTGCTTACACACCGCGGCAGCCGCCTCACTGGACTGCGCGTAATTGATGAGCACCGAGCACCCCTTCCGGGCCAGCGAGAGGGCAGTGGCAGCTCCTACCCCACGACTCGCCCCGGTCACAATCGCCGCTTTCCCCTCGATCAGCATGGCGTTGACGATAGCGGCCCGCGCTCATGGATCAACCATCCCCGGAAAGAAAACGGTGATGAGAACTGCATTACGATGCCCTTCCTCGCGGAGAAACGGTAATGGGCACAACTTTACCCCGGAGGAACCAAAACAAGGGAGTGCATCCGCCGGCCCGATGATGTGAACTCCCGCAGTGCCCACCGCATTCGACAACAGTTACGCACGCCTCCCCGGGCACTTCTACTCCCGGATCGAACCCACCCCGGTGGTCTCCCCCTCCCTTCTTCGCTTCAACCATGCCCTCGCTGAGGAAATTGGAGTCACCGCCGGGGACTTCCCGACCGAAGTCCTTGCCGGCAACGCTCTCCCGGAGGGGGCTGAACCGATTGCGCTTGCCTATGCCGGACACCAGTTTGGCGGGTGGGTTCCCCAACTCGGGGATGGCCGGGCAGTCCTCCTCGGCGAGGTGGTGGGACCTGACGGAAGGCGCCGGGACATCCAGCTGAAGGGATCGGGGCCAACCATCTTCTCCCGCAGGGGAGACGGCCGTAGCGCTCTCGGTCCCGCCATCCGGGAATACGTGGTGAGCGAAGCGATGGCCGCGCTCGGGATTCCAACTACCAGGGCCCTCGCTGTTGTCACCACCGGGGAAAAGGTCCTCCGCGAGCGACCCCTGCCCGGCGCGGTTTTCACCCGGGTGGCCAGCAGTCACATCCGGGTGGGTACTTTCCAGTATCACCACGCGCGGGCAGACCTTGACGCCCTTCGAGCCCTGACCGGTCACGTCATCACCCGCCACTACCCCGAGGCTGCAGAAAAGGAAGTTCCCGAACTTGCGCTCCTTGGTCTGATAGCCACCCGGCAGGCCGAGCTGGTTGCTCAGTGGATGCTGGTCGGATTCATCCACGGGGTGATGAATACCGATAACTGTTCCATCGCGGGCGAAACAATCGACTACGGACCCTGCGCCTTCGTGGACAACTTCCACCCCGGGAAGGTGTTCAGTTCCATCGATCTGCACGGACGCTACGCCTGGGGGAAGCAACCGGAGATCGCACACTGGAATCTTCTCCAGCTCGCCCAGTGTCTTCTCCCTCTTCATCCCGGAAGCACGGAGGATGCGAGGGGCGAGTTCGAAGCTGTCCTCAACGAATTCCCGGGCACGTTCGCCCGTGCCTATGAAGAAGGCTTCAGCCGCAAACTCGGACTCCTCAACCCGCACCCCGGGGATCTCGACCTCGCCCGGGATCTCCTCACCCTCCTCGCCGAACAGGAAGTTGACTTTACTCTCTTCTTCCGGCGCCTCACCGCCCAGGTGGAACCACAGGATGAGAACCAGTCCGGACTGCATGATCTTTTCGGGTGCGCGAGGGGATTCGACCAGTGGTTCGCAAAGTGGCAGGAGCGGACCTCACAACAGGATTCTGGCGATCAGGCCCAGACCATGCGTGCAGCCAACCCCATCTTCATTCCCCGCAACCACCGCCTTGAGGAAGCCATCAAAGCCGCTGAACAACAGAACTACGGACCCTTCGAGAAACTCCTCGAGGTCCTCGCCCGGCCCTTCGAGGAACAGCCGGGGAACGCCGGGTATGAGAACCCGCCAGAGTCCGGGGAAGTCGTCCACGCAACCTTCTGCGGGACCTGATCATTATTTCCGGGGGGACTCCTTCTCCTCACCGGGCCCGCTCTCCTCTTTTTCCAGTCCGGCGCGTTTCTTGAGCTCCCGGATCTGGTCCCGCAGGTGAGCTGCCCGCTCGAACTCCAGCTTCGCCGCAGCTTCCTGCATTTCCTGCTCCAGTTCACTCAGGACGTTCACCGCATCGTAGACTGAAGCCTCCTCGGCCACCAGGGAGCGGTTCAGCTTCTCGGCCCGACTCCGGTCATCCTGGTACTGGTGCAGGCTCTTCTGCACCGCCCGCACCACACTCTGGGGAGTAATGTTGTGCCGTTCATTATATTCCTGCTGCCGGCGGCGACGATATTCGGTCACATCGATAAGGCGCTGGATCGAGTCCGTCACCTTGTCACAGAACAGGACGCACTCTCCGTTGATATGGCGGGCGGCTCTTCCCGCGGTCTGGATCAGACTGGTCTCATTGCGCAGGAATCCCTCCTTGTCGGCATCCAGGATGCAGACCAGGGACACCTCGGGAAGATCCAGCCCCTCCCTCAGCAGGTTGATCCCCACCAGGATATCAAATTCCGCGGCACGCAGCTGCCGAAGGATCTCCACCCGCTCCACCGCATCGATGTCCGCGTGGATGTAGCGGACCTTCAACCCTGCACCCTGGAGATACTCCGAGAGGTCCTCGGCCGTGCGCTTGGTCAGGGTGGTAACCAGGACCCGCTCACCTCGTTCCGTACGTTGCTGGCACAGCTCAATGGTCTCGTCGATCTGTCCCTTGAGGGGCCGGAGGGTGAGGACCGGGTCAAGCAGTCCGGTGGGACGGATGATCTGCTCCACGATGAGAAGGTTCCCCTTCCGGGTCACATCGAAGGCTTCCACCGGGTCATCGGTCGGACTGGGGACAATCTTCAACTGTCTCAGGCTGATGGGATCGATTCCCTGCTCCTTGTTGCCATGCACCGGGATACAGCCCCTGTTGTCCGGACGTGAATTCACCACCTCAAAGGGCCCCGGGGTGGCACTGACATATACCCGCTGGTTGGTCAGCTCCATGAACTCCTTGAAGCGCAGCGGCCGGTTGTCGAGGGCACTGGGCAGGCGGAAGCCATGCTCCACGAGGGATTTCTTCCGGCTCATGTCCCCTTCATACATCCCCCGGATCTGGGGCACGCTGACGTGACTCTCATCCATCAGCACAAGAAAGTCGTCAGGAAAGAAATCCAGCAGGGTGTAGGGCCTCTCCCCGGGCTCCCGCCCGGTGATATGCCGGGAATAATTCTCAATCCCCTGGCAGAACCCCATCTCCTGCATCATCTCGAGATCGTACTCCGTCCGCATCTTGAGCCGCTGCGCCTCGATAAGCTTTCCCTTCTTCTCAAAGAGTTCGATACGCTCATTCATCTCCGCCCGGATCGCGATCATGGCCCGCTGCATCTTTTCAGCGGAGCTGACAAACTGCTTGGCCGGAAAGAACGTATGCTTGTCGACCCTCTCGATCACCGCCCCGGTGAGCACATCGATGGTCGAGATCCGGTCCACCTCGTCCCCGAAGAACTCGACCCGGATAGCCGTATCCTCGAGGTAGGCAGGATGGACCTCCACCACATCACCCCTCACCCGGAACTTGCCCCGGCCGAAGGCAATGTCATTACGCTCGAAGAGAATACTCACCAACTGGCCAAGGAACTCGTCACGTCCCAGTTGTTGCCCCTGCCACACCGGAACCATCATCCCCTCGTAGTCCTCCCGGGAACCGAGGCCGTAAATGCAACTCACCGAGGCCACCACCAGGACATCCTCACGGGTCAGGAGCGAACCCATCGTACTG
>JAKVCR010000238.1 GCA_022448985.1 Roseibacillus sp. | reverse complement strand
ATGAGGTTGGTGGATCCTCCAAAGGCGGCATGGAGGACGAGGGCATTGTGGAAGGAGGCTTCGGTCAGGATGGAGGAGAGCGGGACCGCGTCCCGGGTCATCCCCATGAGAGCGAGGGCGGAGCGCCGGGCCATGTCCCGCCAGGCTTCTGATCCGCTGGGTGCGAGGGCGGCATGGGGAAGGGTCATTCCCAGAGCTTCGGCCACCACCTGGGTGGTGGCGGCAGTTCCGAGGAACTGACAGCCCCCTCCCGGTGAGCCACAGGAACGGCAGGCGGTTTCGGAGGCAGCCTCGAGTTCGATCTCATTGTGGGCAAAACGGGCTCCCACCGACTGAACCTTGGCGAGATCTTCTCCCTCTTCGGAAAGCAGGGTGACGCCCCCGGGAACGAGAATTCCGGGAAGTTGACTATTCCCGGCCATGGCCATCATCATGGCGGGTAACCCCTTGTCGCAGGTCGCCACCCCCATCATGCCCTTCGCGGTAGGCAGGGAGCGGGTGAGGCGGCGCAGGACGATGGCGGCGTCGTTGCGGTAAGCGAGGGAATCGAACATTCCGGTCGTTCCCTGGGAGCGACCGTCACAGGGATCGCTGCAGAAGACTGCGAAGGGAATGGCCCCAGCCGATTGGAAGACCTTGGCAGCCTCCTCCATCAGGAGAGAGACTTCCCAGTGCCCGGTGTGCAGGCCCAGGGCGACAGGGGTTCCATCGGGATTCCGGATCCCCCCGGAGGTCGAGAGCATCAGGAACTCCGGGTTTCCCAGGGTGGAGGGGTCCCAGCCCATACCGGCGTCCTGGGTCCAGCCAAAGACGTCACCGCTGGGGGAGCCTTTCAGGAAGGATCCTGTGAAGGGGAGTGCTCCCGTAGGGCCGGAAGCGGTGGTCCGGATGGTGAAAATTTCCGACGAGGCGGAATCAAGGATGGGATCGGGCATGAAAGGGAGAGTTCAGGATGAGATCGGCTCTACGCGCAGCATTCCGGAGTTATGGAAGAAATGTCCATCCGCCCGGTGCCCTCGGTATTGGGCGAAACGGGGAGACGGTTCCTGAGGGCTCATTCTGTACGAATGGTTTGCGAATGGCGACTCATCTCTCCTGGCCTGCCTGGAGGTCACCTGCCATGGCTACCGGGTTTTCCAGGGTTCCGATTCCGTCGATTGAGATCCGGATCACATCATGGGCCCGGAGGGTAAAGGGATGGTCGGGAACGATGCCGGTTCCGGTCATGAGGAGGGCCCCATCGGGAAAATCGTTTTCGCGGAAGAGGAAGCCAGCCAGTTCGTCATAACCACGCTTGAGCTGGGAGAGGGTGGTTGAGCCCCGGAACACTTCCTCGCCCTCCCTCGAAATACTCAGCACGATCTCGTCCTCCGGACCGGGCAGGCTACCCACGAGGAGACAGGGTCCGAGGGCCGCGGAGCCGGTGTAGACCTTGGCCTGGGGAAGATAGAGAGGATTCTCGCCCTCGATAGAGCGGGAACTCATGTCGTTGCCAACGGTCGCACCGAAGACGCGGCCCTCCTGGTTGATGGCGAGGGTGAGCTCGGGCTCGGGAACATCCCAGCTGGAGTCAGAGCGAATGCCGACCGTCTCGCCCGGAGAGCGCACCCGGCGGGCGGTAGCCTTGAAGAAGAGCTCGGGGCGTTCGGCATCGTAAACGAGATCGTAGAAACGGTCCCCGCCCGCTTCCTCACTCTCCTCCATGCGGGCGGTCCGGCTTCGGTAGTAGGTGACGCCGGCAGCCCACAGCTCCTGGGATTCGATGGGAGCGAGCAGGATGGGGGGCTTGTCTCCGGGAGGAGTTCCTTTTCCCCAGGCCTGCTCCAGGAAAGCCACGGGGTCGGAGGCGCGGAAGAGGTCATCGATGGAGAGCTGAACATCGCGCTGGGCGCCATCGTGTTCGAGATGGATGCCGGAAGGGGTCCGGTAGAGGCGGAACATGCGGGGAGTGTCCCGTCCCTGGCCCCGGGATTCAAGTTCCGGGTGAGGGTGCGGGCCCGGGGAGCAATGGGTTCCCGTTTATCAGGCCTTTTTCTCCCGGTGCCATTTCCGTGTGGCGAAGAAGACGAGGACTGCCGCGATTGCCAGCGCCAGCGCCCACCCGGCCCTTGAGGATTCCCTGATTTCCGGCATCTCGACGGCCACCGGAAGGGGTCCACGTTGGCAGAGGACGAAGCAGCCATAGCGTAATACCGCTTCCTCCATTGCGGCATCATCGGATCGATCGACCGCGGACAGGTTACGCCGCTGGGTTTCCCACAGGGATTGGCCGATCTGGTCGGTGGCGAGGGAAAGCTGGTACATGTGTTTCATGAAGGTGGGGGTGCTGTCATCCGAGACGGGCCAGAGGCTGAGGAGGATGGCAGCACTTCCAGCGAGGGTGAATCCCCGGCGCAGCCCAAGGACGCCATCACCGCGGACGGATTCTCCCATCCCGGAGTCGCAGGAGGAGAGGGTGACCAGACGGGTCTTGTGCAGAGGCAGATTCTGCACCTCGTTCGAGAAGAGCACTCCGTCCCGGTCAAAGGGGACGGGCTCCCCCGGGCTCGGGCGGCATGGGCCTTCTTGGCCTCGGTCAGGACGAGGCCACTGCGGTAGAAGTGATCGGGCGCCTGATTGAAGTCCTGCAGCTCGGCAGAGGTTGTCTGGTCCGCGGGCGGAAGAAGAAAGGCATGGGTGGCAAGGTGGAGGACGACGGGGCTGTCTGAGAGTCTGCGAACCTCCTGCTCGCTCGAGTTGATTGAGAAGCTCCCCTCCCGGTGACGAGGCATTATTTTTCTCAGGAGATTCAGCTCCTGGCGGACCCCGGGGATGTCGGCAAGGCCCTCGATGGTCTCCATTACGACCCTGCTGAGGACATCGGTGCTTTCCTTCTCGGCATCCGAGACGCCCTCGTGGGCCTCGAATTCGGGGACCGCAACGAGGGACCAGGGCCCTCCCCGCAGGGAGGGGCGGTCCTGTTCGACGAGGAGATCCCGGGCGCTGGCATAATAGACCAGCTGGCGGTACTTTTCGGAGAGGAACCGTTCTTTCTCGTCGAGGAGGACCGCGAAGGAGACGAAGTTGAGCCTGGCATCCGGGGACACACCCACTGTTTCCGTTCCCTCCGGCATCCGGGCGGCGACCGGGGCCCAGAACAGGTCGTAGAGGCGGCGGAGGGCGGCATTCATGCGGAGGGCCGGTGGAGAGGCGGTTTTTCCGGTGCTGAGCAGGTAGCTGCGGTAGTTAAGCCGGTTCTTCATGGCGCTGAGCCAGATGGCCAGTTCCCGGTCGGTGCCGAGGGGAATCCAGTGGGGCTCTCCCTCCGGGAGAATCAGCAGCGCTCCGTAGGAGAGATTGCCGGGTTCAGGTTTATTGAGATCGGAGTAGCGGACGTAGTCGACGAAGGCGGAATGTGGGGGCAGGGTTTCCTGGATCTCCCGCCAGGTCGTTGCCACGGTGGTTGTGGAAGTTCCGGCCCGGGTGTTGCGGAGGCTCGCCTCAAGGGCAGTGAGTTCTCCGCGGGCGGCCGAGACCTTGTCCTCGTCCTCGTAGCGGAAGCGGAGATGATCAAGTTCGCGCTGCTTGCGCTCGAAGCTCTCGCGCAAGCGGGCGCGTTCCGGGTTCCTGGCGGAGTCCTGCTGCTCGGAAAGGAGGCTGTCGATGATGCGGGCCTTGGTCCGCAGGATGGTATTCGCAATGAAGGAGGGGTCGTTTCCGAGTGAACAGGGGAGGTTGAGGAGCTGGTTTTCCCGGAGCCAGTTCAGACGTTCCCGTTCGGTGCCGAAGGCGATGATATCATCGAAAAGCAGGAGAGCCTGGGCGGTGAGTTCCCTGGTCTGGGCGGCGGTTTCTTCAGTGGAGGCACCAGAGCGCAGGCGGATCTCCAGGTAGTCGTTTTCAGCAATCACATAGGGCCGGTAACGGGTGCCCACGGATGCGCGGTAGAGGTCCGCGGCGCGCCTGTATGAGGCGAGGGCTTCCTCGTAGTTCCCCAGATCCCGGTCCGCAGAGCCGAGATTGGCGTAGTGTAAGGCGAGGTATCCAGAGTCCTCCCCGAATCTTTCCCGGTAAACATCCAGGATTTCCCTGAAGATATTCCTGGCTTGTTCATTGTTCCCGGCCGCGAGTTCGAGCTGGGCGAGATTGCTGGAGTGAGTGCTGAGTCGGCTCTTGTTTTCCCAGGAGGGATTCAGCTTCCTGGAAAGGGTGATCGCTTCCTCGAGATATGCACGTGCGAGCTCATGGTCCCGGGCTCCGTTGTTCGCCAGGACTCGTCCGATTTCTCCTGTGAGATCGATTACAATGGGATCCTGCTCCGGGTAACCAGCGGAGAGGGCATGCCTCCGGGCCTCTTCGTAGTGTCCCGCGGCCTTGGCATAGCTTCCCATCACGGCGAAGTATCTGCCGAGCTTGCCATGCACCATCGAGGAGGTGTCGTGGTCCTCTCCGGTTTGTCCAAGGAGGGCGTGAAAAATTCGACCTGCTTCTTCGTAACGTCCGGTGGTCACGTAGAGGGAGCCGAGTGCCATCTCGCCGACGGACAGGTCTTTCCGGGCACCTGCGCGGGCGTCCTCTTTTTCGTCCCGGGATAATTGTCCGTCCCCGTTTTTGTCCCATCCGCCCAGGTCTCCGCTGGTCAGGGACTTCTTGGTTACCCATGGCTCGATACGAGAAGGGTCAGTTTCTGCTATCGCGGCCTCGGCTTGGCGACGCTGTGAAATGGACTGGAGGAGGATTTTCTCTGCTTCGTCAAACAAGAATACTTTTTCTAGGGCCTCGGAGAAGGCTTCGAGGAAGTCGGCCAGGTCTGGTGGTGGAAATTCGGCGTTGATGGTGAACTCATGGGCTTTTCGGAAGTAGTCCAGAGACTCCTCGAATTGCAGGGAGCTTTGTTCCATTGATGCGCGGAGCCAGAGGACTCGCACCAGTCCCCGACGAGCTTTGGGGCCATAGTTCTTGGACAATTCTTTGCGCCACAACTCTTCCAACTCCTCCAATTCCTCAATGGTGTGCGAAGACTCTTCTGCCCACGTGCCCTGGAGGACAAGGATGGAGCCCAGGAGCAGGACGGTGCGGCGAAGGCTGATGAGGATGTCCCGCATAAAGAGTCTCAGGATCCTAACAGTCCGACTGGTTTGGCGGGCGTGTCGTCGGGTCGGTGCCCTCAGTAACCTCGAATCCATCACTGGCTCCGTCCCCATCGGTATCGCGGTCCAGCGGATCGGTCCCGGTATCACTCGCACTGACAAAGGTCCCGGTGTTCGTCTCGACCCCGTCAAGCAGGCCATCGTCGT
>JAKVCR010000237.1 GCA_022448985.1 Roseibacillus sp. | reverse complement strand
CAAGCGGACCGCACCGCATCCCAATCTAATCACCTTCGACTGTCCGGATTCGAACACCACGAACGTGCGCCGGAGAACCTCGAACACACCGCTTCAGGCCCTCACCATGTTGAACAACGAGGTCTTTGTCGAAGCGTCGCGGGCCTTTGCCAGGCGCCTCCTCGAGATGGAGGCCGCCAGCGACGATCAACGCATGCAGCAGGCGCTGCGTCTCTGCATCGGGAGAGAGCCCGCGGCTTCCGAGACTGCACGATTCGTTGACCTGCTGGAGAATGGCCGCACCTACTACCGCGCACATCCCGAGAGTGGGAAGAAGCTGATCGGGAATTTCCTGCCCGACGGCGTCGCTGCCCCTGAGGCGGCCGCCTGGGTTGCGGTGGCGCGCACTGCCCTCAACCTCGACGAATTTATGACCCGGGAATAGCCATGCACCATCGACGCGATATCGACATTCAGGCCGAGTTGGAACTCACCCGGCGCTCGTTCCTCAACACCGCCGCCAGCGGGGTGGGGGGGGTTGCGCTGGCCAGCCTTCTCCAGCAGGACGGACTCCTCGCCGCCCCGGCCGCGCCAAACCCGCTCGTTCCAAAGAGTGCTCATTTCCCGGGCAAAGCGAAGAACTGTATTTTCTTCTTCATGGCGGGCGCGCCATCACAGATCGATCTCTTCGATCCCAAGCCGAAGGTGAAGGAGCTGCATGGGCAGGTCCTGCCGGAGTCCATGACCAAGAACGTGCGGTTCGCGTTCATCAACAAGAACGCCAAGCTCTTGGGATCGAGCCGGACCTACAAGAAGTACGGTCAGTGTGGAATGGAGTTTTCCGACCTCTTGCCGCACCTCGGGTCCTGCGCGGACGACCTTCTCATGGTGCGCTCGCTCCACTCCGAGCAGTTCAATCACCACCCCGGGCAGCTCATGATGCAATGCGGGCGGGGAACGTTTGGTCTTCCCACCATGGGATCCTGGCTCACCTACGGTCTCGGCAGCGAATCGCAGGACCTCCCGGGATACGTGGTGCTTTCCAGCGGGGTTGGATCAAGCGGCGGTGCCACGCTCTGGCAATCGGGGTTCCTCCCGAGCAGTCACGCCGGTGTTTTGTTCCGCGAGCAGGGGGAGCCGGTCTTGAACCTGGCCAATCCTGAGGGCCTCCCGCCTGAACTACAGCGTGCTTCCCTTGATACCCTGCGCGATGCAAACCAGCAACGTCTCGAGCTCATGCGCGATCCCGAGATCGCCAGTCGCATCGCCAGCTATGAGCTGGCCTATCGCATGCAGAGCTCCGCTCCCGAGCTCATTGACTTTACGAGCGAGTCGAAAGCAACCCTCGAGGCCTACGGAGTCGAGCGTGACGATCCTCCCAATGGAGGACGCGGCAAGTCCGGAAATACAGCGCAAAGTTTCGGGCGCAACTGCCTTCTCGCCCGCCGAATGGTGGAGCGTGGGGTGCGGTTTGTGAATGTGATCTACGCCTCGTGGGATCATCACGGCAATATCGACAAGGAACTCCCCTACAACGCGGCGGTGGTTGATCAGCCAATTGCCGCGCTGATCAAGGACCTCAAGGAGCGTGGTATGCTCGAGGACACCATGGTGGTATGGGGATCGGAGTTTGGGCGTACCCCTCTTGGCCAGGGTGACGGAAGCAAGTCTTCCGGGCGTGACCATCATCCTTTCGCCTTCACGATGCTCATGGCCGGGGGCGGCATCAACGGTGGCCAGGTTTACGGAGAGAGCGACGAGTTCGGATGGGGCGTCGAGGACAAGCCGGTCCACATCAACGACCTCCATGCCACCATGCTCCACTGTTTCGGTCTGGAACACGAACAACTGACCTACCGTTTCCAGGGCCGCGATTTCCGCCTTACCGATGTGGGTGGGAAGGTGATAAAGGACTGGATCGCATAGTTGGCGTAGTATAAGACGCGTCCTGCGGGTGAGGCTCCTTCGCGGACGATGACAGCGGCACCGATCTCAGAGAGAATCATCACTACTATATTAAAAGTTATGGCGAGTTGAAGGGAGTCGGCTCCGGTGGCTCAAATACATTCTGGAAGCGTAACGGCGAAGAGATGTTCAAAGAATAACTCACCTCTCGTGAAAATTCTTGGGGCAGGGCGCGCCCATCACGGTGCAGGAAGCAGGGTGCGGTGCACGGGTTTGGCTTAGGGCTTTTCGCTGGGCTGCATGCCCATTTATCACTCTCGTCAATGACTTCATCGTAATTATGGATTCACGGAAATGAAGGAGGCTACGGTAAGATGATTCTGTGAAAATAAGATCGATCAAACGCCTTGGCCTCACCATTTGCACAGTAGCTCCGATG
>JAKVCR010000236.1 GCA_022448985.1 Roseibacillus sp. | reverse complement strand
GATGAGCTTGAGAGTGGCGGGACGCCCCTTCTCCTCCCACTCCCTCGCCGATTTAACCCTGCCGCCTTCCGGCAGGGCGAGAGGATCCGGCAATTTGAAATCAGGCACCTTGGCCTCGTCATAGTTAGCTCTCTGTCCGTAGCCGGGACAAGACAGGGCCGCGAAGACAGATACGAAAGAAAGGAGGCGGGCCAAGGGCATGCTCTCACGCTAGAGCAGCCCCGGATCGGGGGGCAAGAAGGATCTAGGCGCCCTCTCGCGACCCAGCCGCATGAACCTGCCCCATTCTCCTAGCGCTCCGTGGAAAGCTTCCAGCGATCGGTTCGGAACAGGGACGCGGGCAGGCCCGCTGCATTGACAAGATTGGCTCCTTCCGGGTTTGACGCCCATGCGTAGCGAACCGCCACTGGGCTGGGAACCTTCTCGTTGGAGACCAGCACCGTTTCCTCATCAATCACGGCCCTGCCCCAGTGCCACACCTGATCCTCCCCCGCGATCTCGAAACGTCCCGGCTCCTTGCCGTCACTCGTTTTCAACCCTTCAGCATGGTCAAAGGAAATGCGAATGCCTCCCCCTTCCACCTTGAAGGATCGGAACAGAGGACCACTGATCACCACATCCTTGCGACCATGCTCATTGACCAGCGCCCAGCGTGCTAGCCTTTCGCCCACATCCTTCTTGTTCCGGGGGTGAATATCCCCGGCTGCTCCAATATCATTGATTACGGCCATCCCGGTTTTCGGCAGCCGCAGGGTCAGACGCTGGGCATTCTGTAACTCTGCCCACGAGCTCGCCTCGCCGGGCTTTCTCGTCGGCGCCCTGAAATTGGCCAGCTGGACGAAATAGAAGGGCAGCTCCTTCTCCCATTGCTTGCGCCAATCGAGAATCAGCAGAGGAAAGATTGTTTCATACTCCTTGGCCCGGGAGGCGTTGGACTCTCCCTGATACCAGATCACTCCTTTCATCGCATAGCCCGTCCAGGGATGAATCATCCCGTTATAAATTGAGACCGGGCGGCGCGGACTCAGGGCCGGGGGACTTGGTTTCTGGGGCTTGCGCGGGAGCTTTTTTCTCTTCTTGGGATCCTTCTCCGCCCGGTTCGACTTGCGGATTTTCTCCCAGTTCTCCAGTTGCTTCTGGTAGGCTGCTTCCGCCTTGCCCAGATCAAAACGTCTCATCTCCGCATCCAGCTTCTGGAGGAGAGCCCGACCTTCCGGCTCTTCCATCAACGTCTGCCGGCTTGTGAAGGCCTCAGAGGGTTTTCCCCCCCACGCAGTTCGGATGATCCCCACGGGAACTCCCACCTCGGCATGGAGCTTCAACGCGAAGTAGTAACCTACCGCCGAGAACTTGCCCGCATTCTGCGGGGTGGTCACATTCCACTCTCCACCCACCCGGCGACGGGGATCGGCCGCGGTTACCAGATCCGTAAGAAACATGCGGATGCCCGGATGGTTCGCAGATGGGATATCTTCCTTGGCCCGCTCCGTGGCGGAAAGAGCCCACTGCATGTTGGACTGGCCCGATGCCATCCAGACCTCCCCCACCAGGATATCCTCCACCTCCAACCGACCGCTCTCTGCTCCAGTCACCTCAAGCGCCTGGCCCTCGGCGCTAGCCTTCAGCGGCGCCAGCTCAATCCGCCAGTTTCCCTTCTCATCCGCCATAGTCCGCTTGGACTGCCCTGCAAAGGTGACGTCCACTGCTTCCCCCGGCGTTCCCCAGCCCCAGACGGGCACCGGCTCCTCCTGCTGCAGAACCGCATGGCGGCTGAACATGGCGGGCAGTTCAATCCCGGAAGCCCAGGGAGCCAGAGGGCCCAGAGCAGCCAGAAACAGGGGGACTGGGAGCAAATGCATTGCCACGCCCTACGGTTTTCTCACCGCGGCTCAATCACAAAACATCCGGAATTCCATCCGCATATCCCTCAATCTTGAGATTTTAGGCTGCAAGCCCCATCACTATTGCTCTAATCTGTCCGGATATGAGCTCACTGAACAGACGCCGTTTCGTCAAAAGCACCGCCGCGGCAGGTGTTGCCCCGCTGATCATTGGCACCAAATCTTCCGCAAAGGTCAAGGGGGCCAACGACCGCCTCCGCATCGCTGTCGCCGGACTCAATGGCCGCGGAGGATCCCACCTTGGTGGGTTCGGCGGAATCAAGGGCGTGGAAATCGCCTACGTGGCGGATCCGGATTCCCGGGCCCGGGACAGAAGGCTCAACGAGGTCCGCTCCAGAGGGCACAAGAACTGCAAGGCGGTTGTCGATATTCGTGAGGCTCTCGAAGACCCGGAGGTAGATGCCATTTCCGTTGCCACCCCGAACCACTGGCACTCCCTGATGACCATCTGGGCCGCACAGGCCGGCAAGCACGTCTACGTGGAGAAACCCATGAGCCACGACGTCGAGGAAGGCCGGGTCGCTGTTGCCGCCCAGAAAAAATATGGCGTCGTGATCCAGCACGGAACCCAGCGGCGCAGCAGCGCGGAAATCGCGGGGCTCCATGAGATGATCAAGGCTGGCACCTGGGGGAAACTCAAGATCGCTTACGGCTACTGCTGCAAGCCGCGCGGAGGAATCGGCACCAAGGGCGCCTCCTCTCCACCAGAAAACCTGGACTGGGACATCTGGAAGGGGCCCGCCGTAATCGACGACTACCATGGCAACTACGTGCACTACAACTGGCACTGGTTCTGGAAGACCGGCAACGGGGACCTCAACAATCAGGGAACACACCAGCTCGACGTTGCCCGCTGGGCTATCGACGATGACCAGACACACCCGGTACGGGCCATGGCAATCGGGGGACGCTTCCAGTGGAATGACCAGGGGGAAACTCCCAACACCATGTTTGGACTCGCCCAGTATCCCAACGGGCAATACTGCTTCTTCAATGTCCGCAACGTTAACTACAAGGGTTACCAGCGCCAGGTGAAGAACGAATACTACTTCGAGGATGGGGGCCGCATTCTCTCTGACACCAACGCCCACTACTACAAGCCCGGGAGCGACAAGGGAGAAAAGATCAAGATCTCGGGAGGAAAAGTGACCCCCGGAGGAAACTGGGGCAGCTTCGTGGCGGCCTGCCGCGCCAACAAGCCCGAGATGGCCAACGGAGATGTCCTGGAAGCCCACTACGGATGCGTGGTCGGGCACCTGATGAACAACTCCTACCGCCTCGGCAAGAAGGTCCCGTTCAACAAGAAGGCCGGAACCTTTGGTGACAACAAGGACGCCGCGGAGCACTTCGGCATCCTCCACGACGTCATGGAGAAGGGCTGCAAGATCCCGGTCGACAAGGAACACTACACGGTCGGCCCCTGGCTCACCTTCGATCCCAAGACCGAACGGCACACCGGAGAATTTGCCGCCGAGGCTAACGCCCTGCTCAAGGACCCCAACAACAAGGGCTTCGAGGTTCCGAACGCGGCCAAGGTCTGACCCTCCGGTTCTCTATCTCGATTACCAATCAAAGGGCGTGGGAGGACAGCTCCCACGCCTTTCTTCTTCCCGGCAAGGAAGTCACTGCCGGGCAACCACCACCCGCAGGAAATACTTTTCCCCAAAAGCGGACCCGTCCATCTGACTCATCTCAAAGAGCAGGTGGGAAAACCCGGGCCGGGCTCCCGGAAGCGGCCCTGCGTATGAGCCATTGAGAGCCTGCCAGCTGCCGGGCTCCATAGTCGGTGACCCTTCGATCGTGTAGGCAAATCCACGGGGCGCGGCAGAGTTCAGGATCTCCAGGGACGCAAAGAGCCGACGTTTCCCTTCGGTGGTGATTTGCACATACGCATTCAATCGCGCATCACTGGCTACGGTGAGCGCATCGCGCTCATCGAAAAACACCCAGAACTCGGGGGCCCCCGCCGCCGCCCCATCAAAACTACTGGCAGATCTCTCCCCCGCCCCGGCAACAAGCAACCCGATCGCGCTCTCCGGAGCCCACTCTGGCTGTCCCACAACTTCCTCCACCACCACGGACAGATCGGGAGAGGTCAGTTGAAACCCGATCCCCATCCAGGCAGAAACATTCCAGGGAACCCGGGAGGTTGTCCGTGGCCTGCTGCTCAACCCTCCAAGCTCCCCCGTAAACGATTGCCCCGGAGCACTGAGGTCGCCGTAAACAGTCCACTCGGCCGGATCCATCCCCAGTAATGCGGGCCTCATGAGCACAAATGAGGAAAGAATGGTTGCTCCGCGCGGAACCCCGGAATCACGAAATCGCAGGCCGAACCAGCTCGTTTCAGGCGAATTGATTCCCACCGTTGGGGAGTGAAGGTCGGTAATTCCAAGCCCCGACTCAACCGCATCATCCTCCTTGTGGAGCAGCGGAATCCTCGCATAGCGCAGCGGCCCTGGCGCGGAAGGCTCCAGCACTCTGGAGCTTACCGGGCTCCGGCGTTTCCCTCCCCTCCAGAAACTGACCGCCCTGACTATCGTCGGCGCACCGATGTCAATTGGCTCGTTATAGACCGGACTAGCCGCATTGGGAAGCGAACCATCCAAAGTATAATGCACGATGGCATCCTCGACATTGGGCTGCGCAACGAGATGGGCCTTCACTTTCCCCCCTGTCCGTTGCGAGGCCACAATGGCCGGCCCGAAAGGGCTCCAGGGGTCATCCAGGGGGATTCGCGGCTCCACCACCCCCCTCTTGATGAGCTGGAACTCGTCCCTGACAACTCCTTCATCGTTGAGCATGGTGAACTTCAAGGTATCTCCTTCCAGGTCCATGATAACCGACCCTCCCTCCTTGAGGGAAACCCGGTGCACCGGGGAAAGCCCGAAGGAAAAATCAGAGCCATGCCCATGACCCGACACTACCGCCAGGGTTCCCCCGTGCGGGTGCTTGTGGGCACTTTTGACATAGGCTCCGTCTCCCTCCGCATTTCCATCCCCATCATCCAGGATGACTCCGGAAGAATCAGTGGGCGTGGCATAGGCGCGGTTCATCAGCATGGACCGCTCATAGATGTGCGAATGCCCTGCGAGGACCACATCTACCCCGTGCTCCTCAAGAATCGGCATCATCACTTCGCGCATTTCGACCAGTTGGTCCTCCATGTCGCTGTGATGAGAGCCCTTGGAATAGGGCGGGTGGTGCCAGAAGGCGATGAGCCACTCAGAGTCATTCCGGGCCAGGTCTTCCCGGAGCCAGGTCGCCATCCGGTCCGCATCTCCCCGGGCTTCATCGTGGCTGTTGAGGCAGACAAAATGAATCGGGCCGAAATCAAAGGAATAGTAAGCCTCGCTCCCTGACGGGACTCCGCCTGCTTCGCCATTTTCCGGAAGCACAAAAGCGTCATAATAGGGCCCGATCCCAAGGGCCCCATCGGAAGTATGGCCTTCGTGGTTTCCCATCGTCGCCCAGGTCACCGTATTGCAGATGAGCCCGCCATAAACATCAAAGAAGTTCGCCTGGAACATGGTATCCATCCCGTCATCATAGGCCATGTCCCCAAGATGGACGAACGCATCGAGCGGGCGACTGCCCTCTGCCACGTAATCTTTCATGGCATCGTAACCGTTCCTCTGAATCATGCCGCCGTCGCCTGTATCCCCCACCACCCAGAACCGCAGGGGCCTCCCGGGCTCGGCCCGGGGCTGGGTCCTCAGGAAATACGCATCCGCCCCCCCGGCCAGCAGCCTGTCCCCGTCGAACACCCCGTAATAATATTTTGAATCCACCTCCAACCCGCTGACCGTTACTTCATACTGGTAAACCCCCTCCGGGGTCGTCTGACCAAGACGGGGCACCCCCGGCCAACCTTTTAGCTCCGGGCTTACCCTCGTGACTATCTGCCCGGCCGCTACCGACTGGGTGAGATTGTCCGGAGCCGCGCCATAACGCAGCACCGGGGTAATTGGCTCGCTGGTGCGCCACGCAACCACCCCCGAGCTGCGGGTAGTCAACTGGACATACGGTTCCCTGATCAGCTCGGCCTCTGCGAGAAGGTCGCCAGGAGCACAGAGGACAATATAGAAAAGAAGGGGTAAAAAGGGACGGCCCATGAGTTCAGCACTCTGCTTTGAGGATGCCAGTCAAGTCCTCCACGAACCAGTAAGAAATCGGGCGGCAACAACAGGCAGGCACATCAGCCCTGTCTGTCCCCGACATGCCTCGTCCGGCGCATGCCCACGCCTGTGAACCCGAGAACTACGGAAACCAGTGGGCAAAGGAGGTTGAAGAAGGCGAAGGGAGCAAAAAGGTGCGGGCCAACCTTGAGAGCTCCAAGCATGGTGGCCCCGCAGGTATTCCAGGGAATAAGGGGAGACGTGATTGTGCCCCCGTCTTCCAGGCATCGGGAAAGGTTTCTAGGGTCCACTCCGGCCTCACCGTAGACATCCTTATACATCCTCCCCGGCAGGATAATTGAAAGATACTGGTCGGCCGCTACCAGGTTCACCCCGAGCGATGAAGCAAGGGTAGCAACCACCAGCCGCCCGGTGCTGACTGCTCCCCGAATGACCGCCTCCACAATCACTCGTAACATCCCCGTGCTCTCCATCAGCCCTCCGAAGGACAACGCGCAGAGGACAAGCCCGATGGTCCAGTACATGCTTTCGAGGCCGCCGCCCGAAAGCAGTTCGTCAAGGCGCACTACTCCCGTCCCGGGCGCATGGCCATTTTCCAGCACCGCTACCACTTCCCCAGCAGGCACTCCCTGCACCGTAAGCGCAAGAATGACTCCCATCAGCCCCCCGACCAGGATGGCTCCCAGAGCCGGCACCCGCAAAAAGAGGCAAATGATTACGCTGAGCGGCGCGATGAGGAGCACCGGGGAGAGGATGAAATTCTCGCTCATCGCCTCGAGGAGAGCCGTAATCTCCCCAATCTTGGGATCGCCCCCGGCCCCTATCCCCAGCAGGGCATAAGCTCCCAGCGCAATGGCGATGCTCGGAATGGTGGTCCAGAGCATATGGCGGATATGCTCAAAGAGAGGAACCCCCGCGACCCCCGCCGCCAAGTTGGTGGTGTCGGACAATGGCGAAAGCTTGTCACCGAAATAGGCTCCCGAGACGATCGCTCCGGCTGTCATCGCGGTGGAGATTCCCAATCCTTCCGCCACGCCAATCAGCGCCACCCCAATTGTTCCTGCAGTGGTCCAGGAGCTCCCCGTCACTACCGAGACCAGGGCACAGATGAGACAGCTCGCAACGAGGAAAATCTCCGGAGCGAGCAGTCTTAATCCATAGGAAATGAGAAGCGGGACCACCCCGCTTACCAGCCAGGAGCCGACCAGGAGACCGATCGCAAGAAGAATCAGGATGGAAGGAATCCCGATGGAGATCCCCCTGACCATGCCCTCCTGCAGAGTCTTCCAGTCATGGCCCAGCCTGAGCCCGATCATGACTACCACGGCGCTCCCGAGGATGAGGGGAAGGTGAGCGGAAGCATCCAGCAGCAAGATCGCCAGGGCGAGAACAGTCATCACCACTGCGACCGGGACCAAGGCGATCACAAGGGATGGGGAGCGCGGCTGAGGGCCCATGATTCAAGCGGGCGGGCGATCCCGCCCCCCCCTGAAGGGCAGCACCATGACCAGTAACTGGCGAGCCAAAAGCCCGGCACAGGCTGGAAGGCGGAACCCGCCAGCACCAGCGGTCTTCTCCCTGACCCTCTCAAGCTTAAAGGTTCGGGCAGGGTTGGTTAATCTCACTGAACAAAAGCTTCTGCCCATGTAGGTATTGGAACTGGACACTCCCCCATGAGAGCCTTAATTGGCTGGTCATGCGGAAAACCCTTGTCTGCCTCATTTCCTGCCTGAGCTCGCTGGCCCTTGCCCTCGCTCAGGACGAGAATTCTCCTGACACGGCACCTGCCGAAAAGCTTCCAGCTAACGACCCCGCCCCGGGCGAAGAAGGAAACGAAGCTGAAGAAGCCTCCCCCGAAGAGGAGGAGCTCGCAGCCCTTGAAGAAGCCGCCAGAAAAGCCGCCGAGGAAGAGCAACTGCGCCTTGCAAAAGCTGCTGCCGCACGCGAGGCCGCGGTAGGGGAGAAGCACGCCTCCCTCACCACCGGCAAGGGCCGATCGTATAAGAAGGTTGTCATCAAGGGGGTGGATGAAGTCGGCGTCAAGATCACTCACGAATACGGAACCGCGCGCATCAAATTCGAGGAACTCCCCGAGGAGTTCCAGGCCCGCTTCGGCTATGATCCTTCACGCGCACAGGAGCTTCTTGCCCGTGAAAAGGACCTCGAGTCCGCCCGGGCCCGGGCCTCCATTGCAGCCCTCCGGGCTAACGCCGGACTTCCTCCCCGGGCAACCACCGGGCCAAAGACCACCCGCCCAAAGACCACCCGCCCAAAGACCACCAAACCCAAGACCACCCGCCCAAAGACCACAAGGCCGGCTGACTCCTCTCCCTCCCTCCCCTCCGATAATGTCGAAGTGCAGGCCATGGTTGCCCGCATCGCAGAGCTGGAGCAGGGCGTAGCCAAACTGAGGCCCGCGGCCGAGAAACTCGACGACAAGGCCAAAGATCTCCAGGATCAGGCCTTCAAGGGCATCGGGGGCACCGGGGGAGACCCGAAGGTAAGCCAGAAGAAGCTGGCGGAGGCCAAGAGCTGGGAGGCCAAGGCCGAAGCCGTCTACAACGAGATCAACACCGCCCGGTCCGAAATCAGCCAGTTGAAACGCAAGATCAAGAGGATCGAGCTCAGCAGCAAGAAGGAGAAGTAAGGGAGGGCTTCCCGCAGAGGCCTTGCGGACCTCCCCAAGTGGCTCAGGCAACCCTCCCAGGGGATCTTCCTTGCATCACGGACGAGCCGGCAGATCCTTGGTGCTGCCGTATGAACCGCCGTCATTTCCTAGCTAGTTCGACAAGTGCACTGGCTGCCGCCAGCCAGTCCTCCGCCGCCACATCTGGAAAGCAGCCCAACATCCTCTACCTTTTCTCCGACCAGTGGCGCACGATGGACCACGGTTACATGGGCAACGCCGATGTGCGTACCCCGAACATCGACATTCTGGAAAGGCAGAGCGTCAACTTCACGAACGCGGTTTCGGGCATACCGGTCTGCTGTCCACACCGGGCCTGTCTGCTTACCGGCCAGTATCCTCTCACACACGGGCTCTTTCTCAATGATCTCCGTCTCAACACCAGAGCTACTTCCTTTGCCCAGACCCTGAGCAGGTCCGGATACGACACCGGATATATTGGGAAGTGGCATATCGATGGCACCGGGCGCTCCGCCTATATCCCGCCGGAACGGCGGCAGGGATTCGACTACTGGAAAGTCCTCGAGTGCACCCATAATTATAACAAGTCCCGCTACTATGATAAGACAGGCAAGGGTGCAAAGGTGTGGGAAGGCTACGACGCCTATGCCCAGACCAGAGACGCGATGGCATATATCAGGAAGCACGCCGCCCAGCCTGCAGAAAGCCGGAACCCATTCGGCCTCTTCCTCTCCTGGGGTCCCCCTCACGCCCCCTACCGGACCGGTCCCGCTAAATGGCTGGATCACTACGACGACCGGAAACTCACCCTCCGGGGGAACGTCCCTCCGCAGCTCACCAAGCAGGCCCAGTCAACCTACGCTGGTTACTATGCCCACTGCAGCGCACTCGACGAGTGCGTCGGCTGGCTTGTCGAGGCCCTCAGGGAAAGCGGACAGCTCGAGAATACCATTCTGGTCTACACTTCAGATCATGGCGACATGCTCCACTCACGCGGACAATTGAAGAAACAACGCCCCTGGGATGAATCCATCCGTGTTCCCTTTCTCGTCCGTTGCCCCTCTTCCTTC
Source organism: Roseibacillus sp. (assembly GCA_022448985.1). Lineage (GTDB taxonomy): Bacteria > Verrucomicrobiota > Verrucomicrobiia > Verrucomicrobiales > Akkermansiaceae > Roseibacillus_B. The sequence goes on along the minus strand of JAKVCR010000236.1, from coordinate 115 downwards.
AAGGTGAAGCCCCGCACGGTGGAGGCTCCCATCAACACCCCCGATATCATGCCCACCCTCCTCAGCCTGGCCGGCGTGGAGATCCCGGCAAGTGTTGAGGGCGAAGATTTCGCCG
>JAKVCR010000235.1 GCA_022448985.1 Roseibacillus sp. | reverse complement strand
AGGCGAAGGAGCCGTGACCGGGCGAATAGCCGGGACGGAACCGGGAGGGCATGTCGGAGGCCAGGCGCAGGGGAGCATTGGGATTGCTGGTGTCGTGATTGCCCCAGGCCGCGAACCAGGGGACGGAGGTCCCCAGGTGGGCGGCCACCCGGTCGAGGTAGAAGCGCCGGGTGTCACCGTAACTGTTGCCATCCTCGGCGAGGTCGCCGGCGGTCAGGCCAAAGGCCACTCCGGACTGCACCATGTGCTTCATCATGCTGATGGTCGGCTCGAGGGGATCCGCAGACCAGGCTCCCCGGTTCTGGCCCTGGCTGTCGGACCAGACCGAGAACTTGAAATCGACCTCCCTGTCGGGAGCGGTGTCGAAGTGCGCCACCCCGCTGTAGGGGGTGCCGCCAGTGGAGCGCACCTGGTAGTGATAGTGGGTTCCGGCCTCCAGCCCCGGGAGGAGGACCCGGTGGAAGAAGGTTCCCCCGCCGCTGGCTCCCCGGGTCATGGGGAGGCTGCGGTTGAGGCCGTTCTCCCGTCCGTAGGCCACCACGAGGTCGACGGCTTCCGAGCTCTCGGTCATGATCACGATCCGGTCGGTGTCGACATTCTGGAGGTAGGGCGGGGTCAGGAGGGTGATGACGGGTTCCCCGGTGACGCTGGTCGTCTGGAGCTCGACCCAGTCGGAAACGGCCCCGTGTTCGTCGACTGCCCGGGCCCGGACCGGATAGGTCCCCGGTTGCTTCCAGTCATGTTCGAGGATGATCTCGCGGCCGGGAGGCCCGAAGGGAGAGGTTGAGGTGTTACCATCCCCCCAGTCCACGGTGAGCTGCACCACGTCACCCTCGGGATCATCTGACACGAAACGGAAGGAGTAGGAAGTCCCGGTGCCCGCCGTGGAGGGACCGGCAGCCTGCCGGACGACTTCCGGGGGACGGTTGGCTTCTCCCTCCGTGTCGCAGGTGATGACGAGATTGTCGATCGCCCACCACCAGTTGTTGTCCGCGTCCTCGTGGGCGAACTCGATGATGAGCTGTGAGGCGGAGGGAGGGGTGGCGGCCAGGTCGCGGTAACGGATGATCACGGGAGTCAGGTTTACGCCCTGGTCAGGGATCTCGAAGATGACCGGTGCGCGATCATCGAGGAGAAAGCGGACGGTGGCACTCTCGTCCTCCTCCTGCCGGAAACTGGAATCAAAGGAAAGCTGCAGGCTGGAGAGATCACAGCCGGAGAGGTCGATGGCCGGGGTGCGCAGGAAGGCATTGTAGCCGTCCTCGGGGGTGAGACCCCCGTCCTCGGCTTCGTCGGAATCCGCCACCGCGATGATGTTTTCCCGGGAAGCCGTGAATACGCCGGATCGACCCTGGTCCTCGGAGACTTCAATCCAGAATCCGGTGGAGGCGAAGGACCACCCCAGCCACTCGGTGCTGCCTCCAACGGCATTGTCCTCCCCGCGGGTCCAACCGAGGCCAGAGCCCTGCGGGGTGTTCCAGTCCGGGACTCCCGGGCTGGGATCAGACTCCGTCACCGGGTTCCGGAGGGCGGCCTCATCAAAATCCTGGGCGTAGATGACCTCACTGCGTGAGCTGACCATGGTGAGGGCACTGGCCACGATGAGGAGGACGGCGAACTTCATAATCGGGGAATCATCGCGAGGAAGGGGGCCAGCGATGGGGGGTATCCCTCCCCTTCGTTATCACGCGGCCAGGAACAGGGAAAGCAAAGTTCCTGTTCACCGGTGCACCCGCTCAATAACCCACTTCCGTCTACTCCGCGCTGAACCGGAAGAACCCTCGCACACCCCGGGCGTGGGGGTGCACCGGATTGCACCACCTTGCCTGAGCTCCGGTGCCGACGACCGTCAGGCCAGCTTCTCGAGTTCATCGGAGAGTTCGGCCACTTTCTGGCGAAGGCTTGCGATCCGGGCCTCGCGGTGGAGCTGCTCCCCTCCCTCCGCTCCCTGGCTGAGCAGTTCGTGGAGTCGGCGGTCGGCCACTTCCTTCTGGGCCTCGTCCATCCCGTTGATGATCACCCCGATCACGAGGTTGAGCATGATCATGGTGCCGACCAGGACGAAGGAGATGAAGTATAAGGCCCCGAGGAAGGGTTGGGCCTTTGGCTCCACGGTCCGCCCCTCGATGGACTGGTTGTATCCCTCGTAGACATCCGATCCGAACATCTGGAGATACATGACATCAGTCCAGTCCTCAAGGGTGACCACCCGAAAGAGGGAGAGCATGGAGGTCCAGAGGCCGCCGAAATGAACTGGGTCGTTGGCCCCGAAGAACATGGTTCCCGCCACCGCGTAGATATAGAAGACGAGGAACAGGAGGATGGTCACATAGAACATCGAGGGGAGGCAGCGCAGGAGGGCCGAGACGATGACCTGGAGGCGCGGAATAACCGAGACGAGGCGCAGGACCCGGAAGAGACGGAAGAGGCGCAGGACCGGGGCGAAGCTCGCACCAAGGGGGAGGAAGCAGACCACTACGATGAGGAAATCGAAGACGTTCCACCCGTCCGTGAAAAAGCGCCAGGGCTTCGGGCTGGCGGCGGTCATCTTGAGGGCGATTTCCACCACGAAGATGGCGAGGACGACTTTGTTGAGGATCCCGATCAGGGTCCCGTGTTCGGCCACGAGGGAAGGGCTTGTCTCCATTCCGACGAGGACGCCGGCGAAGACGATAACGGCGATGATGAACCCGGGGAACCAGGAAGACTCGACAATGCGGCGGCAGAACTCAGGAATTTTCATCGCTCACGTTTGATCAGCACCGGGGACTTAGGAGAAAATCCGGTCCGAGTCGAGCAGAGGAGCGGGGCCTGGCCCCGGATTGCACCACCTTGCTTGCACTCCGGTCCAAGCGGGGTATTGCTGGGTCGTCCACCCGGCCGGGTAGATCAGCCCGAAGTAGACGGACCCTCATGCGCGCCCTCCTCAGCCTCCTTCTGTTCCCCGCCCTCCTGCTATCGGCTCCGGAGGCCCCCGGGGCCGACCGGCCCAATGTCCTCTTCATCGTCTGCGATGACCTGAACGACTACATCGAGACCCTCGGGGGTCATCCCCAGGCCCGGACCCCGAACATCCGGCGCCTCATCGAGTCGGGCGTCTCCTTCGCCCAGGCCCACTGCAACATTCCCATCTGCAACCCGTCGCGGGCCAGCTTCCTGACCGGCCTCTACCCCCACACCTCCGGGTGTTACGGATTCGAGCGCTGGGACGGCTACGAGGTCTTGAAGAATTCCCGCACCCTGATGGCCCACTTCCGGCACCACGGCTACCACGCCCTCGGCACCGGCAAGGTCATGCACAACCGGGGCCGTGACCAATGGTCCGAATTCGGGAATCTCTCGGACTACGGCCCCTTCGCCAATGACGGCCAGAAGACCGACGTGGCCCACCCGGACATTCCCTCTCCCTTCCGGGACGACTTCGGGGCGGTCGACGGCTCCTTCGGGCCCCTGCGCAACCTGGAGGGCACCCGCTTCACCTGGCGCACCGGCAACTGGACCGGAAAGCGGGAACTCAAGTATCGCTCCGAGACCGAGCGGGACCCCACCGCGGACGAACTGAATGCGAAGTGGGCGGTGGAGAAACTCCGCGGTCTCGCGGCCTCCCGCAAACCCTTCCTCATGGGGGTGGGCTTCATCCGCCCCCACACCCCTCTCATCGTTCCGCAGAAGTACTTCGATCTCTTCCCTCTGGAGTCCATCAAGCTGCCCGACATCCGCCGCGGGGACGTGGAGGACACCTTCAAGCACACCCTCGCCCCGGGTAGTGACGACCGCTCCGAC
>JAKVCR010000234.1 GCA_022448985.1 Roseibacillus sp. | reverse complement strand
CCCACGTTAACGAGATAGCGCTGTCCCCGCTCCACGGAGAAATCATGGGGAGGCAACTGCTTCACGGGGCCACCCCGCTTGGGCATGGTGTAGGCGAGAGGCAGGTGGGTGTGCCCGATGAAGCCAAGTGAAGCGGTCATGGCCTTGAGGTTCACCTCGGCCGCGCTGATCCCCTCGACGTAGCCAAACTCACCCGGTTCCACGATCTGGGCGTGCACGAAGCACAATTCCTTGCCATCCATCTGGAGCGGCACCTGCATGAGAAACTGCAGGGCATCCTCATCAAGTTCCTCGCGGGTCCATTCGATTACAAGGCGTGCCCGTTCGTTGAAAATGGACGGATCGAGTCGCCCACAGGCCGCGGCGTCGTGGTTTCCCAGGACAAAATTGGCGGTGCCCGCGCGAACGGCGGAGAGCACCTCAAGGGGCTTGGGGCCATATCCCACCACGTCCCCCAGGCACACCAGGGTGTCGACTCCCTGTTTCACAATATCCTCCCGTACAGCCTCCCACGCCTGCTGGTTGGCGTGAACGTCTGAGAAGATGGCGTAACGCATGGGAACTCCGTTTTATCAGGTAGACCTCGCAACTGGTCTATCCAATGCCTGCCCACTTGCCAATCTCACACTTCCTGCCCCCGCAGGAATCACCACCAGGCGCCCTCATCCGTAATGCCTACTTCCCGGATTCCCCGTCCTCCCCCTTGGGCTTGGGGTCTTCCTCTTCCTTGGGCTGGACCCGGGGACGCGGCGGCGGGATCTGCTTGGGCGCCCGCTGCGGGAGGACAAAGGGCTGAGGACGCTGGAGGCGGAGAGCGAAGGTCTTTTCCACCCGCTCGATACGTTTGCGTATCTTCCCGGGAGGCGCCGCCTTGTCCTGGGGGGTAACCCAGGGGCCTTCGTAGATGACCTTGTTGGACATGTCCCAGACCGTGACTTCGCGCTCTTCAACTGCTCCTGCCACTTCCACTGTCCCATCATTGTCACGCATCTTGAAGCGGCGACCGTCTTCCCCCAGGCCGAAGCGCTGTAACCTCTGGATCCCATTGGGCACCCGCTGGATGCCTCCACCCTGAAAGGCGCCCGGAGGCAGCACGATCCGGGGGAGAGCCGGACGGGCCGCGAGGGTGACCTTCTTCTTCACCCGCTCACCCTTGTGAATCAACTCAAGGGTCACTTCGTCGCCCTGCTTATGAGCCGTGATCGCATCACGCAACTGCAACATGTTCTCAACCTTCCTGTCATTCACCCCGAGGATAATGTCGTCAACCTTGAGACCAGCCTTCCCCGCCGGACTGTCCGCATTCACTTCCGTCAAACGCACCCCGTGGTCGATCTTGAGTTTTTCCGCCAGGGCGGCGGGAAGCTCTGCTGCACTCACTCCGAGAAAGCCGGGCTCCTTGGGACCACCTGCCGGCGGCACAGGGATTTCAATCTTCAGGCCGGGCTTCCCCTCAACCTGACCCTCGCCCTGTATTTCCACCTCGACCTCAACCTGGCCATCCCCCTGCACTTCCACCTCAACCTGCAACGGAACGGGGGGCACTCCTTCGGGCCCTTCCTCCTGGGCAGCGAGAATACCTATGCCCAGCGCAAGGACCGCGAGGTGAAGAAAAGGGGACATTCGCATGGTGTTCGGGGGGCGATTATCAGGCCTGCACCTCTACCGCCAGGGGTCGGCGACATCGTTCAGCAGTTCCTCAGGAAATCAGACTCTTCCTCTCCTGTCGATCCCTCTCACGGGAGACCACCAGTCCAGGCCCGCCCGGGCCTCTCTTTCTTCCCTCCTCCACTCAGTTTTTCGCCCCGTATCCCGGGAGCGGTTTTCCATCCTCTCCAAGTTTACCCGTGGCCCACAACAGCCCGCGCGTTACGAGGTCAAGATAGGTGGGCTCCAGCATGGTCTCATTGTGATGCCCGATGGTGGTTCCGAACACACGGCTCTTCTTCTCGCCGTACTCATTGACCCAGACACAGATGTGAGTCTCCTTTGGACCGGAAGTCCCCTCCGCCAGCGGAGTGGCGGTTTCCCATACTTTCTCAATCCGGTAGAGCTCCCCCTTGGGCGTGGTCCACTCCGCGGGGAACCCCTTCATGACGGGATGATCAGGCTTGAGATTCTTCATCTTGATGGGGGCGTGCCGCCCATGGTTGCGCGAGGTCACTCCCAGGAACCTGCGCCACTCGTCCGCACCCTTTGGAGCCGCGCGGTAACTGTGCATGCTGCAATGCAGCACCACTGCCGGAGTGGTCTCGTGCGCCTTGGCCAAAGCTTCCACGAAAGCATCGTCCTTCACCCCGCCAAAGCACTCGTTGTGCACGATCACGTCGTAGCCCTTGGTCCAGTCCTCCTTGGAATAGATGCTGACCTTGTGGTTCCGGGACGTTCCCCCCTCGTGCACGATGGTCCAGTCCACCTTGGCGCGCTGACTGATGCCCCCTGGAATGATGACCTTCTGCCGGTTGTAGTCGTGGCAGCATCCCCCGGTGACCAGCAACGCCTTCAGTGGGGCCGCTTCATCCTTCTTCTCATTGGCGACGGTTTTCGAGGCATCGGGCGCACTCACTGCCACGCCGAGGACGGCGAGGAGGGAAAGCGGAAACAGGGCGGCGAAAGAACGACGGGTGATCAGATTCATGGCAGGCGGTTCGATTGAACCGCCACGCTGAGGAATCACCCGCCCCCTGTAAAGGACGGAGCTGATCACGCGATCAGATGCCCGGCCGGCAGCGTTGCCCCGGGAGCAATGAGACAGACATCGCTTCACCGGGCCCTCTCATTCGAGGTTGCCATCGGGTTTCCGGCCCCCCCGGGCCCGGCGAAAGGCCCTTTTCTTCAGATAAAGGCTGCGGCGAGCATTAACCCTTTTCACCAGAGCCGCTTCACCACCGTCTCTCAGAAGCATGAGCGCGGCCTCTACGTTCGAGATTGCCGCAGAAAAGTCTCCGCTTTCGGCGTATGCAGCGGCGAGGGTATCCAGGACAGCCGCGTCCTTTCCGCCCGTCAGTTTTTTGGCCGACTCTGCATAGGCCACTGCGCGGTGGCCGTCACGAAGAGACGAGTTCGGGTCGGTTGCCAGAACCCAGGCCGCGCCCCGCAGGGCTGCGCTATCCTTGCCGGCCGAGCGACCAATCGCCTCCCCGTATGCAAGCAAAGCGCCCTTCCCGTCGCCCAGGCGGTTGGCGGCATCCCCCAGGAAAACGAGCATCCTCTGGTATTGCGGATGTCCGGCAAAAGATGACTTGTGACGCTCGTAGTAGGCGATCCCTTCCCGGTCATAGCCGCGCTGCAACAATTTCAACCCGATCGGGAAAAAGTGCAGGCGGCGAGGCGGGGCAAACCACTGCCCCTCGAATTGATCAGCGGAATTCCTGCGCGCCACATCGTCTGAACCCAGTTCCCCGAGATCGCGGAGGAGCGTCGAAACCTTGAGCCGGCCCCGGTAGAAAACGGCCAGGTTCCCCTCCTGGTCGAGCAGGAAACTCGCGGGCAAAGGCAGTTCGGTGAAAATATCGAACTGGAGATCGTGAACCATCTGCAGTTTCTCGATGGTTGAATTGCTGGCGAAGCTGCTTTGAAACGGAAAATCGACTTTGTGCAGGATCCGCTTGGCAGCCGCCTCGTCTCCGTTGGGAGTAATGGGGTCAACTGAGATCGCCATCACCTTGCACCCCGCAGCGCGCAGCTCGGCCTCCCGGTCGGCCAGTTCCTCCAGCTCGGCGACACAGGGAGCACACCAGCTCGCCCATAGGGTCACGAGCAGCGGCTTGCCGGTGTCAAGCGGCAGGGAATCGATCGCGGGCAGCGGAATTCGGCTCAGGCAAACAGTCCTCGCAGAGCCGGAAGGAGCGGGCAGGACTACCGGACCGGGCGAGAGGGGTTTCGCGGGTGGAGCCCGCTCAAACTCAACCACCTCGGCGGTCCCACTTTTCTCCCGGAGTCGATAGAACGCGTTGCCGCCAAGATCGGGAAAGCTCTCCCTGGATCCGTTCGGCCAGCGCACTTCCACCGTCACCGGACCGCGGTGGGCGCCCAGCCCGAAGTGAAGCCACTTGGACGATTGGGAAAGGAACCCGTCTCCGGCGCGAAGGGTCCTCGCGAGGGGGAGATCCTCCTCCCCGCCCAGGTGGACGTTGACCCGGGCTCCGATCGCATCACGATTGCCAACCGTTCCTTCGAGCCGGATGGCGATGAAGCCGTTCCTCCCCGGGAGGTCATTCCGGAAAAACCGCAGCCGCGGCGCCGAACGGTTGGAGACGAAGAAATCCAGGTCGCCGTCACGGTCCCAGTCGACCCGCCCGATACCCCGCCCATCATCGCGTAAATCCAGCCCGGAAACCGCCGAGACATCACAAAACGATCCATCCCGCAAATTGAGAAAGCAATGGTGCGGTTCGCGCGCACTGAAACTGCGGCCCTGCTTGACGACATCGAGAAACGACTCCGCTGCGCTACTGAGCCCTCCTCCCAGCGAAACTCCCCCTCCTGACGACCCGACCTGCCGCCAGAAAAAACTTCACAAGTCGCCGGTGTCCGGGGTCGTGATGTAACCGTTGGCAACAACGAGATCTTCCCAGCCATCGTTGTCGAGGTCCGTGAAAACGGAACTCCATGCCCAGCCCGCCATCATGGCCCCGCTCTCTTCGCTAACTTCCGCAAAGGTCCCATCTCGCGCGTTGCGAAAACAGCTGTTGCCGCGGACAAAGCGGCGATAGAGCGACCGGACCGGCTGCCCGCTTTTCGCCAGAAATTTCTCCTGGGACGTGATGCGGCTGCCCGCAGAGGAGAACATGTTTCCCACGTAGAGATCCATCCATCCATCCCGGTCGTAGTCGGCCCAGCTGACCGACATGCCGGAGCCGTAATCGACCGCCCCCGCTCTCTCCGCGACCTGTGAAAACCTGCCGCCGTCATTCCGGTAGAGGCAGTTCTTTCCGTAGTCGTTTGCGACGTAGAGATCCTGGTCTCCGTCGTTGTCGTAATCCTCCCAGGCCGCCGCCAGGCTGTGCCGCGCATTGTTCACCCCAAGTCCGGCCTGCTCGGTCGCATCGACGAATCTCCACGCGCCGTCGTTGCGAAAGAGCTGATTGCGCCCGCCGTCGTTGGCATCGTGGTAGAGAAAGGGGCGCTCTGGCCTCAGGGCAAAATCCACCGTGATGTAGAGATCGAGATCCCCGTCGCCATCGTAGTCCACAGCCGACAGGGCATGCAAATCGTAGTCCGCCGAAGCGAGCCTCGCCACGGGACGAAATCCCTTCCCGGTGTTATTCTCCAGCACCTGGGTTCCTTCGAAGGTGGCCAGGACAAGATCCTGATCCCCGTCGTTGTCCAGGTCGACAAAGAGCGCGCTCGCAGAATTGTCGAGCCAATCGACGCCGAATTCGGCGGAGGCATCCTGCGCTGTGCCGTCCGGTTGATGAAGGAACAACTTGTTGGGCAGCCCCGCCGGCTGGCAAACGTAAACGTCATCCAGGCCATCGCCATTGGCATCGCCCACTGCAATTCCATGCCGCTGAAAGTAAAGCATCCCATTGACCCGGCCCACGCGCTGGAGCCAATGGTGCATTCCGAGGCCCAACTCGTTCGCGAAGGAGGCATTCTTCCCGAAGGCTGCCTGCGTACAGTCCGAGAACCATGGCTCGGCACGCTTGCTGTGAACCGACTCGAATCCGTGCGCCCGGATACTCCGGATGAGCGGCGGAGCGGGGACCTCCGGCCACAGCCAGTCGCAATCCCAGCGGGCGCGCATCTGGCCGCGGCTCGACGGCGATCGTGTCTTGGCATTGAAGAGAATGGACGTCCGCACCGTCCCGTCTTCCAGAATATCCGCGGCAACCAGTTTCAGGGAGACGTAGACGCGATCCTCCGGCCTGTTGCGGTGCAGATCCTCGCGCAGGCCCTTCAGCTCCTCCTCGAAGCTCGCCAGTCCATCCCGGAAGATATCCTGCCCGCTCACCACGTTGCCCGCACGCACCACACGCAGGTTGGTGGTCTCAATGACGGTCTCCCCCTCGTCAGTCCGGAGTAATCCTGCCCTGATATCCCCGGCCACGAGGTCGGGAAGTGTGTGCCATGCTTCGGATTCTCCTGAGATCAGCGCCGCGAGAAGATTCAGCTGCAGCCCGGCCTGCTCGGCGAAGACCTCCGTGTCCCAGCCGGCTTCTTTCGGGTCGAGGAGCCGGGTGGTCTCCCGCTCCCGCCAGGCCAGGGGGACCGATCCGCTCGCCAGCGACGAAGTGACCTCGAGTTTTTCTTCCTTCCGGGAGCCCTTGCACCCGACAGAATGGAGGAGCGTGGCCAATAGAACCAGTCCGGTCAGCAACCAGGGTATCGTCCTCCGGACCATCATTCCTTCCATGGATTACCGATTCCCCAATGGAATTCCGAGTCAATATCGGGATCATTCGGTTTATGCGCTATACAGCAGGATCCCATCGCAAATAGAGTGAGATCCAATGCAGCTGAGATTGCGAGAATTCTCCGCGAGGGCCCCGGGTCTCGCGGCGCTCCTCGCCCTTCTCGCCGGTTGCTCCGGCGAAGATCACCCCGAGCCGGAAGATGAAGGTGTGAAAAGCAATCCTCCGGCGGAGCGCACGGAGCCGGAGATCTCCGACATTGAAAGGGAATTCCTGCGCCACGCCGAATCACTGGAGGACTCGAAGAACAGGTATTTCGGCCGCCAGCAGATCGCGGAGCTGAAACTCGCGCTGAATCAGGTGAACCTTGCTCCCGCGGAACGAAGCAAGCTGCTTGCCCAGCTGGCGTTTCATCACCTTCGGGTCGGCGAGGGCAGAGCGGCGCGCCGGGCCATCGACGCGGCTTATGAGTACGAGGACGCGCTCTCGCCCCAGACGAAAATCCAATTGCGAAAGGCCCGCGCCATGATTTCCTTACGTGAGGCCGAGATCGAGAACTGTGTGCAGCGCCACAATGCGCAGTGCTGCATTTTTCCCCTGGCGGGCGGAGGGTTGCACGAAGTGGCCGGGCCAGCCAGAGCAGCCACCGCCGATTTGCTCGAGATCCTGAAATCGGCTCCGGGGGATGAAATGGTGCAGTGGCTTTTGAACCTCGCGGCCATGGCAACCGGGAATTACCCTGGTGTGGTCCCCGAGCCATTCCGGATTCCACCGGAGCATTTCGAACCGGGCGAAGCAGGAAGTGACCTCGACCCATTTGTCGATGTCGCCCCCATGCTGGGAATCAATACCTTCGACCTTTGTGGCGGAGTGGTGGTCGAGGATTTCAACAACGACGGTTACTTCGATATCCTGAGTTCCACTTCCGATCCACGCGGATCGTTGCATCTTTATTTGAGCGAAGGGAGCATGCGATTTCGCGACGCCACCGACGAATCTGGAGTTCGGCCACAGCTTGGAGGATTCAATTGCGTTGCCGCCGACTACGATAACGATGGCGACACGGACGTTCTCGTTCTCCGGGGCGCGTGGCTGGGGACCCAGGGAACGATTCGAAACTCCCTGCTGCGCAATGACACCAGTCCTGGCGGAGGCAAGGTGCAATTCACCGATGTCACCGCGGTGGCCGGTTTGGCCGATCCGGCTTATCCCACCCAGACCGCGGCCTGGGGAGACCTGGACAATGACGGCGACCTCGATCTTTTTGTCGGCAATGAATCAGCAAAGGAACTCCGCCTCAAGGATTCGGCCGGTGATTTTCCCTCCCAGTTGTTTCAGAACAACGGCGATGGAACATTCACTGACATCGCTGCCACGGCGGGGGTCCAGAACGATCGGTTTTGCAAGGGCGTCACCATGGGCGATTACGACAACGACCGGGATCTCGATATTTTCGTGTCAAATGTCGGAAAAAACAGGCTCTACCGGAACGACGGCGATGGCAGCTTCACCGACGTCGCTCCCGACCTCGGCATCACCGGGTCCGGGGGATATGATTTCGCGCCCTGGTTCTTCGACTTCAACAACGACGGCTGGCTCGATCTCTTCGTCGGCGCTTACAAGGCCCACCTGAAGGATTTCATGCGCGATGCGCGCGGGGAATCCCATGGCGCCCGGGTTCCCGGCCTCTATCGCAACAATGGCGACGGCACCTTCACCGACATCGCCAGGGAGGCCGGCCTGGATCATCCCTATCTTCCCATGGGCGCAAATTTCGGAGACTTCGACAACGACGGCTGGCTCGACATCTACCTGGCCACCGGGGACTCCAATTTTGAAACCCTGACCCCCAATGTCCTCCTGAAAAACCTCGCCGGCCAGGGATTCGAAAACGTGACCTACGCTGCTCGCCTGGGACATCTTCAAAAAGGACACGGGGTCTCCTTTGCCGATTTCGATCGCGATGGTGATCTCGATCTCTACCACCAGCTCGGCGGGTTCTTTCCGGGCGACAAGTTCCACAACGCGCTTTTTCTGAACCCCGGGACCGGGAATGGTTTTCTCGACGTGAGGTGCCGGGGGACAAAGAGCAATCGGTCGGGGTTCGGCGTGCGGGCGGCACTGGCCATCGAGTTCCCCGGCGGGCAACGGCAGACGCTCCATCGCAGTGCGGGCTCGCTAAGCAGCTTTGGGGGTTCGCCCCACGACTCACTGCACTTCGGAATTCCCGCGTCTGCAAAACCGGTGGAATTGCGGGTCTACTGGCCGTGCTCGAATACGGAGCAGGCTTTCTCCGGTCTTCAGGTGAACACCATCATTGAAGTGGTCGAGGGGAAGAGCGGGTTCTCCCTGCGGCAAGAGCTCTGAACCCATCTCGGAAACCTGGCCCCGCTCAGGGCGCAGTCCCGGGGCTCTTCCCGGGAGGCGTAATCCTGATCGACTGCGGCTGCGTCTCCGCCGGCAGGAGAACCGAGGCTCGTGGACTGGATTGCGAGAGATATCCCGATCCCACATGAACTTCACGGACCACTTTGCGCCCATCTTCCAACGTTGCTTCTACCCTGGCCCCGGGCTGCAGGACCGCTCCATCCGTCGATGCTCCCATCAGTTTCCGATCGCTCTGGTTAACAAACGCCCGCACCCCGGCATCGTTGATCCCGACCACAAAATCCGGGCGCCCATCAGCATTAAGATCGGCACAAGCAAGGCCCTTGGCGTCGCCCGGGACGACCAGGCCGCTCTGGCGGGGTGAAACGGGCTCGAAGGTCCCATCGCCCCTTCCGTTCAGTAACATGCTGAGACCGCCCGCCATACGGCCTGTTTCCAGCTGCGGCGTATAATGATTCTGGACCAGGTAAAGGTCGAGGTTCCCATCGCCATCGCAATCGATCAGGGCCGAGCCGAACGCAGGTGCAGTCTGGACTATGCGGGGGAGTGGATGAAACTCGAACCGGCCACTCCCATCGTTGATGAAGATCCCGCTCTCCAGAATGGTGGCGCTGAACTTGAGGGAATCCTGAAAGCATTCCGGCCGGTAGATTTGCTTCAGCTCGGCGATGGCAAAGGACTTGAACGTCTCGAACTTCTTCGCCAGGTGAGGAACGGCACGGGTGGAACAACTCTTCCCGCGAACCGGATAGAGAACCCCGTCCTCGTATTCCGCCTCGATCAGCCTCTTGGTCCCATCGCCTTCGAAATCACCATAGTAGAGAAGCGCCGGTTTATCCGCAGTGGCATGATACTTCGAATTCAGGCCGAAGTTGGTCGCCACGTAGTCGATGTCCCCGTCGTTATCGACATCGCCCGCCGAGAGGCCGCTCCACCAGCCCAGGTGGGGCGCGAGCCCGGCGGCGGTCGTGGACTCCTCCAGCACTCCCGACCGATTCCGGAATATCCTGACTGGTCCCCACTCGTAGCTCACGAGCAAATCAAGCCAGCCATCGTTGTCAGCGTCCGACCAAACCGCCCCGGTGGCCATTCCGGACTCCATGAGCTGGGGCGCCACTTCCCCCGTGACATCGCTGAATTTGCCCGATCCATCATTCTGCAGGATCCGGCTCCGCGGGCTCACCGGGTAACGTCCGGGGATCACACGCCCACCAACAAAGAGGTCAATACTTCCGTCCCGGTTGAAGTCCGCGGCCGCAACTGGTCCTCCGCTGTCGCGCAACTCCGGCAGGTGTCCCCGGGCCTTGGAGAAGTTTCCCTGCCCGTCGTTGAGATAGAGGCGGTCCCTGAGCAGTGAAGCTCCTTCCTTCGCCTCATATCCCCCGCTCACGACATAGAGGTCCTGATCCCCATCGCCGTCACAGTCGAAAAATACTGCGCCCATGTCCTCGGCGATGGCGTCCGGATCAAACGGCGTATCAATGTCGGGCCCAAACTTTTTTCCTCCTTCATTGAGATAAAGCGCCCCCGGCCACCCGCATGCTCCACCGAGGTAGAGATCGTCCAGACCGTCCCCATTGACATCGGCAACCGCAATTCCGGGACCGAGTTGCGAGAGCTTGTTCGGCAGGAGCGGCTGTCTCGCAAAGTCATCGAATTCCCGCTCCTGGACCTTGGCGTGGGCCAGGACCTCGGACGAAATGAACAACGGTCTGGAGGGGCTGTCGGGAACGTCGCCTTCTCCTGGATCCTGAGTGTCTTCCTCCCTGATCGTGTAGATTTTCCCCACCTCAATATCCTCGAAGACCTGCACCGTCCCGCTTGGCCAGCTCACCGTCAGCTTCTTGATCGTGGTTGCGCTGCCGAGTCCGAAATGGAGAGCGGGATCGTTGCTCGACAGGAAACCCGTCGCCGGATTCATCTGCCTGACCTGTTCCCTGCGATCGGTGGTCTCCACCTTCACCTGGGCACCGATGCCGAATCGATTGCTCCTGGCCCCCCGCAACTCCACCAGGATCCGATTCCCCTCCGCCGAATCATTGCGGTAGATTCCCACCGGTTCATCCAGATTCGCCGTGACGAGGTCGAGATCACCGTCGCGATCGAGATCGCCATAGGCCACGGCATAGGTCATGCCCTCGTGATCGAGCCCCCAGGCTGCACCGGTTTCCTCAAAGGACAGGTTCCCCCGGTTGACGAAGGCGAGGTTCTTCTCTTTTTGCGGGGGATACTTTTCAAAAAGATCCCAGTCCGTGTTGCCAACCCGCAATTTGGAGAGAGGGCGGTTCTTGATGATGTCGGACTCCGTGAAGGGTCGCGCCATTCCATTGCTGATGAAAACATCAACCATCCCGTCATTATCAAAATCAGCGAGCTTCGGGGCCCAACTCCAATCGGACTTCGCCAGTCCCGCCATGTAGGCGGCGTCCTGGAACCTGCCCGTTCCCGTGTTGATGAACAGCGAATTGCGCATCAGTTGCCTGGGTTCGGAAGTCGACATGAACCATCCCCTGTTCGCCATGTCGCCCATGCTCACCTTCTGCTTGAAGTGCGTCGTGGCCGCCATATCGACCGAGAAAAAATCCAGTAACCCGTCGTTGTTCAGGTCCCCCACATCCGCGCCCATTGAATACCAGGTCGTGTGGGGAACGCTCTCCCTGATGACGTCCTTGAAAACCGGCCCCCCCGATTCTCCAACCCCCTGGTTCAGGTAGAGATGATCCGGATCCTCGAAATCATTGCCCACGTAGAGATCCAGTAATCCATCGGCATTGAAATCCCACCAGGTCGCCGAGAGCCCTTTCCCGGGACTGGCACAGAGCTCGCCACACCGGTCACTGAAATCCTCGAAGGCGATTGTGCCGTCCTCTCCGCTGCTACCCTTGTTCAGGAAGAAGAAATTCTTCTGCCCAACCGGATACACTTCATCCCTTCGAAACTCCTGCCCCCCCCGTTCGAAAGTGCCCACGAAGCGGGTGTCAAAGTATTTCCGGTATTCCGGTTTCACCATGGGGGCGCCCCTCTCGTAGATGATGCCGTCGGCAGGTTGCCCCCCCTCGCGAACGAACTGGTTCGTCAGCACGAAGAGATCGAGGTCACCATCATTATCGACATCGGCGAAGGTTGGCATGAGGCAAGAGCTCACCGCATCGAGGCCGAATTCCCGGGCCCGTTCCGTGAAGCGCGCCTTCCCGTCATTGAGGAAAAGCTGGTTGGGGGCCTCGTAGTTGCAGACATAGAGATCGAGGTCGCCATCGTTATCGATATCGGCCATCGCGGCTCCCGTCCCCCAGCGATCACCCCCAGCGACTCCCGCCTCTGCAAACTCTTCAAATTCCAGCCTGCCGCCCTTCTTCTGCAGGTAGAGAGAGTTCTCCCTGGGACCGCTCGTGAAGAAAAGATCCGGCAGCGCATCGCCATTCAAATCTCCGACCGCCACCCCGCCCACGGCGTATCCCATTGCGTATAGGCGCTTCATGGGATGCGAGGTATCGAGAGGATTGATGAATCCCACACCTGTGTGCTCAACAGGGAGACCGGTGAACAGGGTCGTCCCCTCGGATAATTCCGAGGTCTGCTTCAAGTCATTGATGGACAATAGGTCCTGAGCGTCAGAGACGGCCTCGGTCTCAGTCTTTTTCCCGCAGCTGGACAGATTAAACGACAAGACAGCAACCGAAAGTAAGGCGATCCGGAATATCGTCTTGATGCAAATATCTTTCATACTCAGTAGATTATGCACAATTTCTACTTGTCGCGTCATCGGGCTTACCCTAAACGGTTAGCCGGATAGGGCAATTACTCTATCCTGTTCGCACACACAAACCCAACTGCCGCGCCTCCCATGAAAAGAAAACTCGCACCCTTCATCTCGATCCTCGCCGGAGTCGGTATGACAAATGCAGCCACCGTTATCGGAGACGGCGTTGCCGTCGCTGACGGCACCGGAGGCGCCGACGGATGGTCCGGAATCAGCGTGCTCGAAAGCGCGGTCATCGACTCTAACACCGAGGGCGGAGGTCAGCTCCAAGCTACGGAGGTGTCGATCATTGCGCAAAGGTTTGGCGGAACTAACCACATCATCCCTCTCCTCATCAATTCCGCAAACGAGATCGCTTGGGTTGGCCCGCAACTGACCCCGACGCAGAATGGACTCAATACCTTCGCCATTGCCGGCGCAGACCCGATTGATGCGTCAGGCGGGGACCTTCGCCTTGGCGTCTGGCAGTGGAATGATGGCGTCAATAACAGCAATGGTGGAACCATCACCTTCGGCAACGGCGGCGGCGGGATGTTCCAGATGGACGTCGATGGAACGCAGGGTGCCTCTGCGGTTTCGGTAGGCATGGCGGTTACGTCAGGACACGCCTCTGGTGCCGGTGGCCGCGACTATAATATCGATCTGACAGTTGCGCCGATTCCGGAGCCCTCGGTTTTCCCCTTGATTGCCCTCTCCGGCCTGGGCCTGCTTCTTCGCCGCCGTCGCTCATAGAGCGCCCACGAAGGAACAAACCCATATCCTTTTGAAAGCGCACCATCTAGGTGCGCTTTTTTTTTCAGACCGGGAGACCTGCTTCGTGTGCTGTTCTTCCCCACCTGCCTCCCGCCAAAAAAACCTAGAAACAAGCCCTCTTCCTTGATCGAATTGAGCCTCTTCCCTTCCCTAATGTTATGCGCATGAAATCCATCCCCACCTCTCTTTCCATCCTTGCCGCTGGAATCGGCATGGCAAACGCAGCAACCGTTATCGGAGACGGCGTCGCCGTCGCTGACGGCACCGGAGGCGCCGACGGATGGTCCGGAGTCAGC
>JAKVCR010000233.1 GCA_022448985.1 Roseibacillus sp. | reverse complement strand
CGCAACGAGGTCGACCACTTCATCCTGGCGCATCTTGAACGGGAAGGCTTGGCGCCCTCGCCGGAGGCGGATCGCCCGACGCTCATTCGCCGACTCACGCTCGATCTTACCGGTCTGCCGCCGACCCTCGAAGAAGTCGATGCCTTCCTCGCGGACAAGTCGCCGGAAGCCTATGAGAAGGTCGTGGATCGTCTCCTCGCTTCGCCGCGCTACGGAGAGCGCATGGCGGTGATGTGGCTGGACCTGGCCCGTTACGGGGACACCAGCGTCTATCACCAGGACGGGGCCCGCGAGATGTGGGCCTGGCGGGATGGAATCATCGAGGCCTACAACGCCAACAAGCCGTTCGACGACTTCTCCATAGAACAGCTCGCAGGAGACCTGCTGCCGGATGCCACCCTCGCTCAGCGGGTAGCCTCGGGATTCAACCGTAATAATGGGACGACCGATGAAGGGGGACTGATTGAGGAGGAGATGCGGGTTGAATACGCCGTGGATCGGGTCAAGACCACGGCCACAACCTGGCTAGGGCTCACCCTGGAGTGCGCGCAGTGCCACGACCACTTCTACGATCCGATCTCTCAGGTGGACTACTACAAGTTCTTCGCCTTCTTCAATGTGAGTGGGGACAAGGGGAAGCAAACGAGCGCGCGCAACGCGCCACCGCTGATCGAGATTCCGGACGAGGAGAACGAGCGCAAGCTGCCCGCGGTGGCGGCGCAGCGTGCGGAGAATCAGGCACGGATCGATGGGTATCCGGATGAAATCGCTCCCAAATTGCGGGGCTGGGTGAAGGAACTGGGCGCGCGGATCGCTGATCCCAAGGAGAACTTCGACCCACGGGATGCGCTGTTACACCTCACCCTGGACGAGGCAGAGGGAGAGCAGGTGGGCGACCGGGCGCACGGCCTTCCGGGCCCGGGTTTACAGCGTGGCCGGGTGGTTGGAACTCCTCGCTGGGCTCCGGCCCGCACCGGGGGAGGATTCGAGTTCAAGGAGGGGGAGGAGGCGTTCCTGGAAGTGGCCGATGCAGGAGACTTCGAGCGGGATCAGCCGTTCACCCTGAGCCTCTGGCTGAGGCCGGTGAAAACCGGGGAGGGAAAGGATTCGCAGGGCAGCTTGCTTGCGCGGCTGGAGGAAGGGGAGTCACGGCGGGGCTTCGAACTCTACTATGAAACGAACCAGCGGCTCTACATGCAGCTGGCCCACGAGGCGGAGAGTTCCGCCATCCGCATACGGTCGGAGCGGGAGATTCGGTGGAACAAGTGGCAGCATATTTGCGTCACCTACGACGGTTCCTCCACCGCAGGGGGCATCCGGATCTTTGTGGACGGGGTGCCCTGGGCGGTCAAGGGCGAGCAGGACAACCTCAAGGGGTCGGTCCGCACGGAGGAACCGTTGAGGATTGGAAGTCGGCCCAACGGGTTCCGGCCCTTGGGAACAGTAGACGAGATTCGGATCTTCTCCCGGGCTCTGAGCGAGGACGAGGCCCACGCTCTTGTTCTCCGCGATACCCTGCTTCCGGTCCTTGCCCAGTCGGGCGGGTCAGATTGGCAGGACGACCAACGCGAGCCCGTCCTGGCATACTACCTTGCGAAGGTGGACAAGCTTTACCCCGAGCTTCTGAAGAGGGAAGTGGAATTGAAGAACCGGGAAGAGGAGCTGCGCCGCCCGAAGACCACCGTGATGGTGATGCAGGACCGGGAACGCACAACGTATGTCCTGCGCCGAGGATCTTACGCCGATCGCACCGACACCAAGGTGGAGCCGGGACTCCCGGAGAGTCTTCCGCCCCTTCCCGAGGATGCGCCCCGCAACCGCCTCGGGCTCGCTCAATGGCTTTTCCAGGAGGAGAATCCCCTCACCGCGCGGGTGGCGGTCAACCGCTACTGGCAAATGCTCTTTGGCGTGGGCCTGGTGGTGACCCCGGAGGATTTCGGCAGGCAGGGCGAGCTGCCGAGCCATCCGGCGCTCCTCGACTGGCTTGCGGTCGACTTTCGGGATCACGGCTGGAATGTGAAGCGGACGCTGCGGAGCATCGTCACTTCGGCCACCTATCGCCAATCCGCCGCCGCCCCCGGCGAACTCTACGAGCGCGATCCCGCGAATCGGCTCCTGGCGCGCGGATCACGCTACCGGCTCCAGGCCGAGTTCCTGCGTGACAACGCTCTGTTCCTGAGTGGGCTCCTCGTCGACAAAATGGGCGGGCCGGGAGTAAAACCCTACCAACCGGAGGGCCTCTGGAAGGAGATCTTGCAGGGGGGCGACCGTCCCTTCGTGCAGGACAAAGGCGAGAGCCTCTACCGGCGCAGCATCTACACGTTTTGGCGGCGCACTTGTGCACCACCAAACATGTTGCTCTTTGACGCTCCGACCCGGGAGAAGTGCATCGCGCAACGTTCGCGAACCAATACCCCGCTTCAGGCCCTGGTGACCTTGAATGACGTGCAGTATGTGGAGGCCGCCCGTCATCTCGCGGAACGCATGATTGCACAGGCCGGATCCCAGGTGCAGGACCGCATTGCCTGGGGATTTCGGCTGGCGACCTCGCGCGCCATCGAGGAAAGGGAGCTGGCGATCCTGCTCGGTGTCTACCAGGACAGTGAAGAAAATTACCGGGAGGATTCCGAGGCCGCGGTAAAGTTACTCTCGACCGGCGAATCGGCGCGCGATGAATCTCTCGATTCGGCGGAACATGCGGCTCTGACCATCGTGGCGAGCATGATTCTCAATCTCGACGAAACACTCAGCCGGGAGTGAAGGCAGTAGCATGTCATCGGAACTGAAACGGCGAAAATTCCTGGGCGGGGCCTCTTCCCTGATGGGAACAGCTGCCTTCGCCAAGCTGCTCTCCGCGGAAACGCGGGCGGCGGCACTTCCGCCCGGCCCCCTCGGCCTTCCCCATTTCACGCCCAAGGCCAAGCGAGTCATCTACCTCTTCCTGGCTGGTGGTCCGAGCCACATCGATCTCTTCGACTACAAGCCCGCCCTCAAGGAGATCGATGGCCAGCCGCTTCCCGAGAGTGTGCGTCGGGGACAGCGGCTCACCACCATGACGAGTGGGCAGAAGGAGTTTCTCTGCGTGGCACCCCGCTTTAATTTCGAGCGATGCGGCGAGCGCGGGACCTGGATCAATACCGATCTCCTTCCGCATCTGTCCACCGTGGCCGATGACATCACGATCATCCGCTCGATGCACACCGAGGCGATCAACCACGACCCGGCCATCACCTACATCAACACCGGGAGCCAGCAACACGGCCGCCCGAGCTTTGGGTCCTGGATCAGCTACGGGCTCGGCAGCCCCAACAGCAATCTGCCCGCCTACGTGGTGATGATTTCGGTTGGCTGGGCAGCGGGGCAGGCCCTCTACACCCGGCTGTGGGGAAGTGGCTGCCTGCCGTCCCGCCACCAGGGGGTTCAGTTCCGGAGCGTGGGAGACCCGGTCCTCTATTTGTCCGATCCCGCTGGGCTCGGCCGGGAAACCCGGCGGCGGATGCTTGATGGGCTGGCCGACTTGAACGGGCAAAAGTACGAGCGAACGGGCGATCCCGAAATTGCGGCCCGCATCGCGCAGTATGAAATGGCCTTCCGCATGCAGATGTCCGTGCCCGGACTGATGGACACGAGTGACGAACCGGAGTCTACCTTCAAGATGTACGGACCCGATGCCAAGAAGAAGGGAACCTTCGCTTCGAACTGCATTCTGGCCCGCCGGATGGCGGAGAGGGGCGTCCCCTTTGTCCAGCTTTTCCACCGTGGCTGGGATCAGCACGGAACGCTGCCCAAGGACCTCAAGAAGAACACGGATAGTTCGGATCAACCCGCGGCAGCTCTTATCAAGGATCTCAAGCAGCGGGGCATGCTGGAGGACACGGTGGTTGTTTTTGGGGGAGAGTTTGGACGCACGATATACGGACAGGGGGACCTAACCAAGGATACCTATGGGAGGGATCATCACGGGCGCTGCTTCACTACCGTGGTGGCCGGAGGCGGCTTCAAGCCAGGCATCGACTACGGGGAAACCGACGACCACTGTTATAACATCGTTAAAGACCCGGTTCACATCAACGACCTGAATGCCAGCGTACTCCACTGCCTCGGGATCGATCACGAGAAATTCTCAGTTAAGCAACAGGGCCTTGACGTGCGATTGACCGGGGTGGATGGAGCCAAGATCATTCGGGGGCTCCTCCGTTAAGTCGGGAGCGTTATTCCATTCGAAATCATGGCCCTCCTCAGTCCAGATGAAATTGAAAGTTACCGCGGAGAGGGCTTCGTGGTGCCCGAATTCAGGCTCTCCTCCGCGGTGGTTGGGCAACTGCAGGAAGCCCTCGACAGCGTGATCGCGGCCAATCCGGACACCCGTCCCGAACAACTGGTGAGTATCCATACCGAATCCCGAGGGGCGGAAGGCGTGCGTGGGAACGAACTTTTCCTCGATCTTGCCCGCAACGGTGAGATTCTCGATCTCGTCGCGCAACTAGCCGGTCCTGATCTGATCCTGTGGGGCTGTCAGGCCTTCTGTAAACCGGCCGGGGATGGAATGGAGGTTCCCTGGCACCAGGATGGCCACTACTGGCCAATCAGGCCTCTCGCAACCTGTACGGTCTGGGTCGCTATTGACGACAGCGTGATTGAAAACGGCTGCCTGCGGGTCATCCCCGGTTCACACCGCGAACATATACTCCATTCGCACCTGGTCGAAGACCGCACCGACGTGGTTCTGAATCAACGGGTCGAGGAGGGATTTTTCGACGAGTCGACGGCCGTGGATGTCGAACTGGAGGCTGGACAGATGTCGCTCCACGACGTCTACCTGATCCACGGGTCCAATCCGAATCGCTCCCCGCGCCGCCGGGCCGGACTGGCTATCCGTTACATGCCAGCGACTTCCCTTTTCGATCGCGACAGATCTGCCGATGCCAGCGCAGGCTACATGGTCGATTTTTCCACGCGCCCAATCTGGCTGGTTCGTGGAGAAGACCGCACGGGAGAGAATGACTTTATTGCCGGGCATTCCGAGAATGAATAACATGATTGCGTGGGCTCCAAGATGGATCGTTT
>JAKVCR010000232.1 GCA_022448985.1 Roseibacillus sp. | reverse complement strand
CTTCGTGCAAACTGATTCCAGCTGCCATGTGATGCCCGCCACCAGACTCCAGGACCGAACGGCAGGCTTCGATGGCATGGACAAGGGACACCCCCGCTATGCTGCGACCACTCCCCTTGCCGAGGCCGTCCTCGCCATCAGGTTGATTGAAGGAAATGACGAAGGCGGGCTTGTGGTAGTGGCGCATCAGGCGGGAGGCCAAGATTCCGACTACTCCGGGATGCCAGTCACGGCTTCCCAAGACTATGACTGGGTCGAGGGCCTCATCGAAGCCTTGTCTCTCCAGTTCCGCCCGCGCCTGCTCGTGCATCTCCCGCTCGATTCTTTGGCGCTCCCTGTTGTGGTCATCAAGCTGTTTAGCCATGCGTTCGGCCTCATCAGCGGAATCAGCCATGAGGGCCTTGAGTGCGTCATCAGGCGCGTCCATTCGCCCCGCCGCATTGATCCGCGGTCCGATCCGGAATCCCACGTCGCTGCTGGTAGCATGCCCGTTCATTCCGCTCACTTCCATCAGCGCCCGCAGTCCGTGGTTGGAGGTCTGCGATAATCGTTGCAAGCCATGGCGGACCAGGAGCCGATTCTCCTCAACCAGCGGGACAATGTCCGCAACCGTCGCCACCGCGACCAGATCCAGAACTTCCCTAAGCCACAGCTTACTATCCACATTCTCGATCTGCCGCGTCCTGAGCAGTGCATGGGCCAGTTTGAAGACCACCCCCGCAGAGCAGAGATAGCCATAGTCATCTCCGAGCTTGGGGTTGACTACGGCTACGGCCGGGGGTCGCCCCCCAGCCCCGGTTTCGTGGTGATCCGCCACGATGACATCAATCCCCTCTTCGGCCAGCCGTTCGATCTGCTTCCCGGAGGCAGTCCCACAATCGACTGTGACCAGAAGCGACGGCCTGGGCTCGGCAGCGAGACAACGTTCGATCGCGGTATCACTCAGCCCGTAGCCCTCCTTCCCTCGTATCGGGATAAAGGTCTGCACTTCCACTCCGTAGGCGGAAAAGAGCGCGCTCAGGATTGCCACGGACGTAATTCCGTCCACATCGTAGTCCCCGAAGACACATATGCGCTCTCCACTGTCGACAGCTTCCAGGATGCGCTGGACTGCAAGATCCATCTCAGGCAGCTCAAAGGGGTCACGCAGCTCCCGAAGCCGGGGACGGAGGAAGGGCTCCAGTTGATCATCCGAGTCAAACCCGCGCTGGGCCAGAAGCACCCGGAGGATCGGAGGCAGCTCGCGGTCACTACCCGTGACAGGGCCCGCTCCGGCGGGCAATTCCGCTACGATCCATTTCGTTTCCTGCATCTTCCCAGCCTCGGCTTGCTTTCTATCAGGAGCCTAGGACCCAACCCCGGCGGGCTCAAGAACCGATGCCCCCACGGATGAGCCGTTCCTCCGCCCAGTCCGATGCGTTCTGCTCCCGCGGCTCCACAATATGGTCGATGAACCGGTTCCAGACATCCAATCCGTCAATGATTTCAACCTCAATCCGGAGAAAATAGATTTCAACATCGAGCTCCTGAGGCCGGGGAAAGCGCACCGCATCTTTCTCGGTGGTGATGACCAGCTCGATATCCCTCTCGACACAGCGGGTCATGAAGCGATCGACTTCCTCCTGGGTAAAAGGGTGGTGGTCCGTAAAAACACGATGAAACTCAACCTTTGCCCCGAGTTCCTGCAGGAGAGCCTCAAAACTCTCGGGCACTGCTATTCCACTGATAGCAGCGACATACTTGCCCTTGAGTGCTTCCAGCGGCAATCGCTCCCCCCCAAAGACCCGCTCCAGATACCGGGGGGCATGAGTGGTCTGCATGATCTCCGCCACCGGATTATGGCTGCGCAGGGAGGCCAGAAGCCCCTCATCGCTGGGCCCGTGGCACTTGGTGATCATGATGTGGCTGGCACGGCAAAGGTTACGGGCCGGCTCACGCAGAGTCCCACGAGGAAGCAGGGCCCTTGCCTCTGTCCCGAAAGGAGCGTTCTGGTCCACAAGGACCAGATCATACTCATGATCGAGCGCCAGATACTGCAGGCCATCGTCAAGCACGAGAGTATCCGCTCCCAGCTGGCTTACCGCGAAGCGCCCGCCGTTCACCCGGTCCTTGTCCACCACCACCCGCACGTCTTCGAGATTCTTCGCCAGCATATAGGGCTCATCACCGGCATATACCGCCTCCAGGTGCATCGTTTGGCCGTCACTCACAATCTTCGGCAGAGCCTCACATTCAGACGGATCGAGATCTTTCCACTGCTGGGGCTCGTCCAACTTCCTGCTCTTATAGCCCCGGCTCAGGATCGCCACCTTTCGCCCTCGTTGGCAGAGAGCCCGCGCCAGCAACTCCACCACCGGAGTCTTCCCCGTCCCTCCAACCGTAAGATTCCCCACGCTGACGACCTTGGTTCCCAATCGGACCTGTTCCTTCCATCCCTTCCGGTAGGCCTTGAGGCGACACTGCACAACCAATCCGTAGACATGGGAAAGTCCGCGGAAGAGAACCCGAGCCAAGGCCGCACCGAAGCCACGGGCCCGCCCGAAGATCACATCAGCGGCCCACTTTTCAGCATCTTCCCCGACCTGTCCCACGAAAACAGACTAGCCGACCATCCGGCCGGTGGGAAGTTGCGAAAATCAGAATGTGTTCGTTTCCCCCCTTGCGACCTCCCGGTCCCGGACTACCCTTCGCCCATGCCCCGTTCTGATGATCGTCTTACCGATCAGCTCCGTCCTGTTTCCTTCGTCCCAAATGTCGCCCCCCATGCTGCGGGATCGGTTCTAGTAAGTTTTGGAAATACCCGTGTCATCTGTGCCGCCACCGTGCAGGAAGATGTCCCACGATGGATGAAAGCCCAGGGCGTGACAGGAGGCTGGGTCACCGCGGAGTACAGCATGCTTCCCTACTCCACCCACGACCGTAAAGCACGGGACATCAGTCGGGGAAAACTCGATGGCCGCTCCTCCGAGATCCAGCGCCTGATCGGCCGGGCCCTCCGGGCGGTAACCGACCTAAGGAAACTGGGGGCCCGCACCATCTGGGTCGATTGTGATGTCCTGCAGGCCGATGGAGGCACACGTACCGCCTCCATTACCGGCGGGTGCGTGGCACTTGCAATTGCCCTGAACAGCCTCATCGGCACGGGAGGATTGACCGAGTTCCCCCTGACCCAGCTCGTCGCCGCGGTGAGCGCGGGCGTGTGGGACGGGACGCCTATCCTGGACCTGAACTATCCCGAGGACCGGGACGCCGCGGTGG
>JAKVCR010000231.1 GCA_022448985.1 Roseibacillus sp. | reverse complement strand
GGGGCTCAATCTGACCCAGCTCCCAGTCGAAGAATTCAGCTAATTTAGTGTTTCCTCGCTCTGGGATCGGCAGTTCCAGAGTCCCTTCCGCGCCTTCCCCGCCCACTTTATAACTTAAGGCCATTCTCTCTATCCCGAAGCGATCTTCCGCCTCATAGCCTACCAGGACCCGGGCCTGGGCCGTCACCAGCTCACGCTGGCGCGATGGCTTTACCAAGCGAACCTTTGGCGGTTCATCGGTGAGTACGTCAACCCGGTAGACCGCGGTATCCCTTGAGTCCATGCCCTCGGTATCCAGCAGATCAACGGTGAATCCGGTCAACCCCTGTTTGACTCCCACAGCAACCTCGGCAACCCGTGGATCCCGGGAGTCCACCTTCCCCACGAGCGAAACCTGCTCCCCTTCTCCAAGAAGCCGGAACGTCGCCTCGCGCAGCGACTGACTGGCCGTGATCCTGAGAAGGAGCTTGCTGTCCGGATAGAGTAGAAACTCCCCCGGTTGGTGCAGGCTGGATGGCAAATTCATGTATCCAGGATATCGCTGCTCGCCCACCAGCTCCTCTACTGAGGGACGTGGCAGCGCGATAACGGACTCACGGCTGCTCCGCCCATCCTTGATTACAACCCGAAAGGTAAAGGACTCCTGCACATTCTCCAAGGTGGCCCTGTAGAGGCTCCCCTCGCTGCCACGCTCCATACGGATCTTCTGCCGACGGCCCGATGCATAACGGATCCGGAGGCTGCCCTCCTCCGGTTCGTAACCCTCCACCCGACCTTCCACTGTAACGCTGTCCCCGATCCCGATCCTGAGATCACGCGATGTCCAGACCACCCGGGTGGCCCTCGGGACGGGCACATCGGAGAGAAAGGCTCGTTTCAGCAGATCTTCCGTAATTGAGCCGCCGAGGTAATAGCCGCCTCCTGCCAGCCCCCCCAGGACAAGAAAAAACAGAAGCGCACGCTTGAGAGGGCGCGTATTTACCACCTCGGTGAGCCTCAGCGGACGGGCGAAGGATTCAGTCTCTTCCACCATCCGCTCAACAATCAATCGGGCTCCGGAATCCGGCACGGTTGCCTTCCCCAGTGCAAACTGAACCGAGGCGATGAGTCGACTCCGGAATCCGGGTTCCCGCTCCTCTACCATGAGCGCAAGGGTCTCCTCATCCCGCCGTTGTGTCACCAGCGCCACCAGGGCCCGGAGGAGAAATACCAAGAACAGTGCTGCCAGTCCAATGATCACTCCGGTTCTGACATCGAGAGGAAGGTCTACCAGCCAGTCCAAGGAGAGAACGAATACGAGTCCGACTACCGCCACACTCATAGCAACCGCAATCCGGCGGACGAATTCCACCCGCACCAGCTTCCGGCGCACCGTAGCCAGCTTCCCACGTAATCGGAATCCCAGCTCATCGGGAAGAACACTCGAGGATGATGACGGCAGATCACTCATTTACTTCAGTTCCGAGAACTTGCGGACAATCCATTCGACCGTAAGGATCAGGACAATCAGCCCAAAAAACAGTGGGGTACACCATAGTTCCACCTCCTTGAGGCTGGTCAGGCGGGCGCTACGCTCTGTGAGAATTGCGGGCAGCTGCTCCAATCCGGCCAGTGGGAAGTAGGCTCCTCCGGTTTCCCGGGAAAAATCGCGAAGAAGGGCCTCGTTCAGGGCCGCCCGGGCATATTCACGATTATTGTCAGAAACCGCGAAATCCAAGGTTGCGACCTCTTCCCCGGGCAGAGCCAGGCGATAGTTTCCGGGTGGGCCTGCAGCCAGTTCGGCACGATAGATCCCGGGCTGTCCCGGGACGGCACGGAGAGGTATCTCTTGGCGACGACCCGGGTCCTCTGCCACTACCAGCACGGCCTCGACCAGCTCATCTTCGCGGGGTTCCCAGCTGGCATTAAAGAGTCTCGCATAGATCCGGACCCGGTCTCCCTGCCCGAAACGGCGGCCGTTGGCACGCAGGGTAACCCGGGGCGTCTCGGTCAGCAGCCGGGCCCCTGCCATACGCTGGATAATCTGCCCCCAGAGGACCGTATGATAACGGTCCCCCGCATTACGCCGGAAACGCCAGAAGTTATCGGTTCCAACAAAGAGAACTTCTCCTGCCCCATAACGGTGGAGAGCCACCACAGGAGCATTCTGCACCCCGGAGACCGGATCCGGACGAGTGAGCAGGACTTCCGCCGCCGGCTTGGCCCGTGCCACACGCGCGGCCCAGTAAATGGGTGGCAGCCGACCCCAGAGAGCTTCACTCACCTCGGGATCATCACCAAGACGCAGCATCACGCTTTCCCTCCCCCTGGCAGTAAGCCTGAGACGAAGAGGTCGCACTGCCGGGGCATTTGCAGAGCCGATCGAGGAGCCCGCAAGCTCTACCGGCAGCAATTGTTCGAGCTCCGTCCGCGCGAAGGCTGCAGGCATGAAGCGCTTGCCCGCAATCACCGCCAGGGCTCCCCCCGCACTTGAGACATAGCCCCCCAGAAGAGCGAGGCGTTCCTCCGTAAGAAAACGTGGGTCGATATCGCCCAGCAGAATGAGATCAAAGTCAAAGAGCTCTTCAGCACGGGCGGGAAACTGGTCGAGATAGGGGCTCCCGGGGACCCGGGCAATCTCACGGTCTCCCTCAAAGAGGAAACAGGAAAGGTCCACCCGCCGCTCCCGCAGTAACATGGCCTCCAGATACTTGAACTCCCAACGAGGAGCCTGATCAAGGAGGAGAACCTTGAGTCGTCGATCCACTACCCGCAGGCCAGTCCGCCCGATGTTGTTCCCGGCCAGAACCTCCGAAGCTCCGTCGGACTCGAACCGCGCTTCCAGAACATACTCCCCCACCCGTCTGGGAACAAAAAGGGTGGAGACCTCCTGCAGGCCGTCCTCCCCGATTTCCACTTCTTCCTCCGCTACATCTACTCCGCCTAGCGAGAAAAGGACCCGTCCGCGCTCTCCCTTCATTCCCTGCGTCCGTAACTTCACCGTCACCGGGGCGGCATCATCTGCCAGCAAAACCTCGCGCATCTCCACGCCCTCTATCGCAACATCACGGGCCGCCGGGTCCCCCACCCCGACAGCATAAACCGGAATGCCGGCATCCTTCATCTGTCGGACAGCTTCTCCAAGAGGAGATCCACTGTTCTGGCCTCCGTCGGTGATCAGGAGGACCCCGGCCAGCGGGGAACCACGATAACGCTCCATCGTTTTGCGAACGATTTCGCCAAGGGCCGTTCTGTCCCCTTCTGGAAGCAGGGGCTCGGAGGAATCGTCCCATTCCTGCAGGGAATCCGTGCCAAAGGTGAACCGTGGGAGCTGCAGGTCCTTCTCCAGGGAACGGAGCATGGCGCTTCCTTCCGGAGTGGTGAGGGCTTGCTCCGCTCTCCGCAGCCGACTCATTCCATCTCCATCCTCAAGGGCCATGCTCCCGCTTCGATCCAGGAGAATCGGCAGGGTGCGCGGCACTTCCCTCTCCAGGGTAAGCACAAGGACCGGTTGCAAAAGAATGGCAAGAAGTAGGGCAAGGAAGGACAATCGAAGAGCCGTCAGGAAAAATCTGCGGACCCCCGACACTCCCTGGGGGCTCCTGCGGTAGAGCCACCAGGACAGCACGGCAAGAATTCCCATGAGAACTGCGGCAAGGACCCCCCACTGCGCAGTTTCCCAGCGCACGGACCATCCGGCCAGACCGTCCACATCTCCGGCATCCATGCCAAGAGCCTGAAGGATCCAGTCCGTCATTGCGTTGCCTCTCTTCCACTGTTCATCACTTCGATCGGCTGAACCACTGCGCAAGGACGATTTCAATTGCCGCCAGGGCAATCACGACAAGAAGAAGCGGCCACCAGAGCTCCGCCCCCTTTCGCTCTACCCCGAAGGAAGCGCCGCCGCTACTGGCCTCCCACCGGGAAACGGTTATGGAATCACCCAACCGCCCGAGCTGCTCCTCCCCGAGGAGAGCGAGACTGGATTCTCTCAGACTGGGGCGAGCCGCAAAAAGAATGGGGGTTGAGTCCCCATCGATGGTCGCCTGGTAGGCGCCCGCGCGGCTGGTATGATCAAATTCAAGGACCGCACTCCCCTCCCTCTCCGCAAGCGTGGTCAAGCGTCCAAGCGCTTCCGGATCCCCTACCTCATAGACCGTGGCCTCCTGTCCCGCGAGACCGGCATCAAGGCGGTGCCGCAAGACCTCTCCCGCTTCAACATTCAGGCTATTTTCACGGTTCAGGACAATCCCCGCGAGGAGTCGGTTCACAAAAGGCACGAAGGCAGGGCGGATCGCAAAGTCGTTCCACTCCAGATCCGCCGTACTGCTGAACACGAAAACCTTTCCCTGCCCGTAATCACTCTCAACAAGAGCAGGTGTCCCGTCATCATAACGCAGGGCCTGGCGGTGTTCCAAATCCCCGGCCTGAAGCTCTACGCTCTGGAGAAAATTTACCCCCGCAAGAAGGTCAACGTCCAGCCCGAGCGGATTGGTCTCGGTCGGAACCGCCGTCTGCGAACGGGATGCGGAATCCCCATCGCGAGGGACAAAGGCGACGGGAAGGAGCTTATGCTTCCGGTGCAGAAGGGTGTTGTAGGATTCCGGACGCAGGTTCCCGCCCGGGAACACAATCAGCCCTCCTCCTGCTTCAACATAACGGGCAAGGCGATCCGCAAAGGCGAGGGAAACATTCGCAACATTGGCGAGTACGATTGCGTGATAACGGTCCAGTTCCTCGGCCGCGAGATCCGAGACCGAAACAGTCCGGGGTTTCACCGGATAGGCCTCCCGCTCCTGAACCGGGACCGGAACCAGGGCATGGCGAAGAAAGAATGCTTCCGACTCGCGATCCTCCGCCCCGGGATCGCCATCGACCAGAAGTACGTTCACATTCTCCCTCGCTCGCATGACCACCGTGCGCCGATCATCAAAGGGTATCCCGTCCTCCTCCAGAGCCACCGTTACCCGATGATAGCCCACCCCGGGCAGGGTGGCATAGAGGGTGGCACTTTCACTGCGCCCCGGTTTCACTTCGTCAATGACCCACTGCTCCCCTGCCGGCTGGCCGTCGATCAGGAGCCTTACCGGGACATCAAGTGCCGGGCTTACTCCATAATTGGTGACATCCACGTCAATCCGAAAAGGCTGATTCACGACAGGAAGAGTCGCGTCAGGAGTGAGTCGACTGAGCCCGAGATTTGCAGAGGCCGGGGAGCCCACCGTGACCAGATGGACCGTGATACCCGCAGCAATA
>JAKVCR010000230.1 GCA_022448985.1 Roseibacillus sp. | reverse complement strand
TCGCCGGGACAAGTCGCGCAAGGTCAAGGCCTATGCCGCCACCAACCACGAGGAGTATTTCGCTGAGTTGACCGAGGCCTACTTCGGTCACAACGACTGGTTTCCCCACAACCGCGAGGAACTCCGCAAGTATGACCCGCGTGGTTTCAAGATGATTGAGGAAGTCTGGAGCGCGGAAGCGTTCAAGTAACCAGCCCTGGAGAGCATCACCATGAATGTAGAGGCCGTTAAATACATCATCTGGGCCGCGGATGCGGAGCGCTGCGCCAAATTCTACGTCGACGTGCTTGGCGGGGAAGTGATTCGACAGAATCCACATGTCACCGAACTCAAGGTTTGCGACACCATCATCGGGATCCACGGTGGCGGTGAGGGGAAACGCACCTGGACCGGGATGAGCTTTCAGGTTCCGGACGTGGTTGCGGGTGCGGCTGAGATTGTGGCCGCGGGCGGGGAGCTCAAACGAGAACCCCAGGAGGAGGACGGGGAGCCACCGCACCTGGCCATGTGCGTGGACACCGAGGGCAATGAAATCATGCTCACGCGAAAGCGCTGAGCTAGGCCGAGCCTTTCGCTACCGCCAGTCGGCGGGTGAAGTCATCCCGGATGAGGGTGAGGATAAAGTCCGAGAGCTGGTGGCAGATGGACTGCACGTTGGCAGCCTCACACCGGTTGGGATGGGCGGTCAGGTGCCCGTGGACGTAGATATGGCGGATTGCGGCCGCGTAGAAGATCACCCCGCGACGGTCTCCGTTACGGTAGCGATCCAGGAAGTGACGGTTCTGCTCAAGGGATTGCTCGTGGAGAAAGTCGAAGAGGAGTTTTTCCGGGTCGTGCCGCTCGATATGGTCAGCGAGTTCCGCGAAGGAGATCTTGGGAACGAGGGAGAGTAGTTGTTTGTAGGGGGAGGGATCCCCGGTGAGTTCGGAATAACGCTCGAAGACGGACCAGCAGAGGAACACCCGGGTCAGGGCTGCGTATCCGGCCTCGGTTTCTTCCTTGAACCCTTCCAATGAAATCCCCTGGAACCGCACCACCATCCGGTAGCGGTTGGCAAACCGGTAGAAGTCGAACTTGGAGCCCTTGTAGCCAAGGGGAAAGACGGAGTTATTGGCACCCTTGATGATCTCGCGCGCCTCTGAGAAACCCGGGAGGACTGCGTCGAGATGGGAGTGATCCGGCATGCCGGAGTCATTATTCCGATCACAGGGTCCGGGGCAACACCGCGCTTTCCTTGGTGAGTCAAGGAGGGGAAGGCTTCGCTTGGGAGACCGTTCTCCATGTATTCAGGGTTGGATCATGTGCGGGATTGCCCTAGCGTCCCTGCGGACATGAGCAGCGAACGGTCAGATGATTTCAGCCTTCTCGGGCACGAGAGCAAGCTGCCCGCCTCCCCGGAGGAGGCCAAGCTGGAGACGTTTACCAACAAGTCCCCGGGCCGACCTTACACTATCGATCTCGACTGCCCGGAGTTCAGTTCCCTGTGCCCGGTAACGGGACAGCCGGACAGCGCTCATATCCATATCAGCTACATCCCCGCGGAGTTGTGCGTGGAGACCAAGTCGCTGAAATACTATCTCGCCTCCTTCCGCAACCTGCCGTCGTTCAACGAGGAGATCGTGAACCGGATCCTGGACGACCTGGTGGAGGTGATCCAGCCGACCCGCATGGAGGTGGTGGGGCAGTTTTCCCCCCGGGGAGGGATCAGTCTCACGGCCTCGGCGAGCTACCCGGACGGCGAGTAAAGGCCTCTCCCATTCACGCGGGCTCTCATTTCCAGCAAGCAAGTCATGAAAAGCGGGCAGAAGGTGGCAGTGCTGGTGAGCGGGGGCATGGACTCGGTGGTCGCTCTTTATGCCGCGCACGAGGAGCATGAGGTGCTGCTGGCCCTGAGCTTTGACTACGGATCCAAGCACAATCACCGGGAGATCCCGTTTGCCCGCGAGCACGCCGGGAAACTCGGGGTTGCTCACGAGGTCATTGAGCTCGGGTTTATCAACGAGTTATTCACATCCGACCTCCTCCAGTCCGGGGGCGAGATTCCCGAGGGGCACTACGAGGAAGCCAATATGAAGGCTACCGTGGTCCCGTTCCGGAATGGGATCATGCTCTCCATTGCGGCTGGGATTGCCGAGAGCCGGGGGGCGGAGGGTCTCGTCATCGCGGCCCACTCCGGTGATCACGCGATCTATCCCGACTGTCGGGAAGAGTTCATGACGGCGATGGGGGATGCCATCCGGCTGGGGACCTATGAGAACATCGACTTGATCCGGCCCTTCATCAATCTACGGAAGGAAGATATTGCGGAACGTGGGGATGTGCTGGGAGTCGACTTTGCGCAGACCTGGTCCTGTTACAAGGGCGGGGAGATCCACTGCGGAAAATGCGGCACTTGTGTGGAGCGCCGGGAAGCTTTCCAGGTTGCGGGGCTTGCCGACCCGACGACATATCTTGAAACGGGCGATCTCCCCGTCACCCCGGCAGTTGACCAAAGCTCGATCTAAATGCTGATCTCCGAGATCTTTTATTCAGTGCAGGGGGAGGGTTTCCTCGCAGGGGTGCCTTCTGTTTTCGTCCGCACTTCAGGCTGCAACCTTCGCTGCCGTTGGTGCGACACGCCGTATGCATCCTGGAACCCAGAGGGAGAAAAACTCCCGGTGGAGAAAATCGTTGCCCAGGTGCGCGAGCACCCGGCCAGACACGTCGTCCTGACCGGGGGCGA
>JAKVCR010000023.1:4856-20563 GCA_022448985.1 Roseibacillus sp. | reverse complement strand
CTTCCAACGATACCATGTATGCAGGACAGGACGTCTGAGGGCAGCGTGAACCGGTAATTCGAGTTGTCTTTTATCAGGGCGTTTTTGTCACTGAGGGTGAGGGAGTTGATTCGAAGAATGGACCCTGAAGTAGTTCGCAGTTCGTATTTCGCGGGGATGTTTGCGGGGCTTGCAAGCATGATCATCAGGATTTCATCAGGAAGAAGCGTTCTTCGTCCGAAGAGAACCGACTCGGCGATCACCTTGCCCTCCTTGATTGAGAGATCATTCGATTCCAGGTAGTCGCCTCCGCGGAGCAGGCAGCCGGCTTCTCGTTTTCTGAATCGCACCAGTTTGTCGGGATTGCTTGAGTCGAAAATTATTGCAGCGAGGTAGATCCTTGGGATTCGAATCAATTGCCTGTCCGGTTTTGAGCCATGAATCCTCAGTTCAAGTGCCACTTCATCCATTTTCCTTACCTCTCCTGCGAGAAATGATCCCCCCTTGAGGATTACCCCATTGTAATATTGCGCTGAGGCCTTGGGACTGGTGAGAAGGTGGGTTTGCGGAACAACTTGATGACTTAGCCCTGGTCCGCTCCACGCAAGCTTCGCGTGCAGGTCGCCCCCGTCCTGGAAGTAATCCATCCGGATGGGATAGGATTTCCCTTTCTGCATCGGAAATTCATGTTGGCCTTGATTCGATCCAGCGCTCCACTGCTCGGTGAGGAGTTTGCCGCCTACCCAGAGCCTTAGACCATCGTTCGCGGAAGGTTGGAATAAGACCTTCCCGGTAAGGGGGCCGACGACTTCACCTTCCCAGCGGACGCTGAACTTCTCTTCATCGAAATCCGGGAAAGGAGCACGATCACGCCATGGAGAGTTGATGAAGGGGTCAATTCGAGAGATGGGCTTTCCGGTCAGGTCCGGGTTATTGAAATAATACCCGAGCAACCCGTTCTGCGCCCCCATCCTCGTTGCTCCGGGTATGTGCGAAAGCTGCAAGGCAGGAATGAGGCCTTTCCCAGCACCAGGAGTCGTCCACAGCAGTTGCATATTTGCTCGCGAGAGCCCCTGGAAGTATTCGAGGACGATTGGATAGCGCCTCTTCCCCTCAAGAGTGACATCGCAGATCCGCTCGGTGTTGGCCTGAGGCAGCCATCGATCTATGAGGAGGCGGTTGTCGATCCAAAGCCGGACTCCGTCGTCACTCTGAGTATGGAAGATATAGTTGCCGGTAGTGGTTGTTTCAATTTCGCCCTGCCAGCGAACGCTGAAGTTTTCACGCGGAAAGTCGGGCATTGGTGACTGGGAGCCCCACTCGAAATCGATAACAGAATCAACTCGCTCATTTGGTGCGCCTCCACCGAAATCCCGCATCCGGTAGTAATGTCCCATGAGGCCGCCGATTCGTTTTCGGGGAGCGAGAATGGGGTGCGGCCTGGATTCAGGATTGCCGGGGCGCAATTCGGCGGTCTTCAACTCGGAAGCGCTGATCGTTCTCTCTTTCCCATCGGAATTGAGGATAATCAGGTGCTGCTTCTCGAACCGGAGTTCGCCCTCCAGCGTTTCACCGGCACGAGTTTCCACGGTGCCGTGCAAGGTGGGGGCCGCGCATATCCCTGCTGATCCGGTTCCGAGAATAAGCAGAGCAAGTGCCTGGAGAATGGAATTTCTCACAACTATTCCGGTATAGCTGGGGCCTGTTTAGATGATGTGCTACGTTTTTTTGGGATCATCGCAAGCAAGAGCCCCCCGTGATGCAGTAGTTTCTGCCCTGCCCTATTCAGGGCCTGGATTCGTGATGCGATAAAGATGTTTCTCTGTGCGCAGGACGAAGGATCCGCCATCGACCGCGGGCGTAGCCATCAATTGCTCGCCGGACAGGGGATTAATGCTCAATACCTCCAGTTTCCGGGCCGCTTTAATCACGGTGCAGACCGAGTCTTCGTTGAAGAGGTAAATTCGGCCGTCAGTGTAGATTGGCGAGGCTGAGTAGGCTCCCTTGAGCCTTTCCTGCCAGCACAGCTTCCCTGTCTTTGCCTCGAGGCAGGAGGC
The DNA here is from genome assembly GCA_022448985.1 of Roseibacillus sp. Lineage (GTDB taxonomy): Bacteria > Verrucomicrobiota > Verrucomicrobiia > Verrucomicrobiales > Akkermansiaceae > Roseibacillus_B. Next base: position 18,527 of record JAKVCR010000023.1, on the reverse strand, counting down.
TATCCCATTGCGGTTCACCAGGAAGAGGAGATCCCCGACAAGAAGGGGTGAGGCCCTTGCGGGCATCCGCTTGGTCTCCCTCCAGGCCACATGGGTATCCGTTACATCCCCATTGCCATCCGGGCGAATGGCCCAGAGTTCAGGATTGTCCCGGTCGATGATGGCAAAGAGAAGGCCGTTTCCAAAAACGGGCCGAGGCGCGATGGACCAGCCGCGGTGACGGGCCTTCCACAACTCCTTTCCGGTACGAGGATCGTATGAAAAGACACCCCTGCCCCCGACCCCGACGAGTTGAGTGCCATTGCCCCTCGGGATGAGAGTCGGCATGCCATAGGCTTTCCGGTGGTGAACCGGAATATCGGTGTAATCAAGGGAGCGTTCCGTTTTCCACACTGTTTCACCCGTGCTCTTCTTGAGGGCGATGACATATTGCACGTCCCGTCCGTCGACATGAAATACGAGATGATCGCCCAGGAGAAAGGGTGAGCTGGCTGGCCCCGCACCCTTTTCATGATCACATTTCAGGTCCCGCCGGCTCCACAGGATGGCGCCGTTGGTGGTGTTAATACAGGCTGTCCCATAGGTGCCATAATGAACGTAAACGCGCCCCTGCTCGATCGTGGGGGTGGGTGTCGCGTAGGTATTGGCGGATGTAATCGCCATGGCGGAATCGACATCAAAAACATGGATATCATGCAGGATCTTTCCGGTGTCCTTGTGCACGCAGACCGCAAAAAGCCTGTTGCCCTTCTCGGTGGCGGTAGTGACCCAGATCTGTTCCCCCCATATCACGGGGGAAGACCATCCCCGGTCATGGACCGCGGTTTTCCAGACCACATTCTGCTCATCCCACTTAATGGGCAGATCAAGGGAGGTGGTGTGTCCGTTGCCCGTAGCCCCCCCGAACTGCCACCAGTGCTCCGCGGCGGGCAGACTAGATGCTGCTGCAATCGCCGTTAATATATACGCTATGCCGTTCATCTGAAGTTCGCAGGGAGGGAGGTTTGGCTTTCATCCTGAGCAGGTTCCCGGCCTCGCCAAGCCTAAACATGGGCTCAGATATTGCTTCCCTTGCCTCCGCCCCCGGGCAAATGCTAAGGGACCGGACGACATGAAAGCGTTCAACACCCTCCTTCTCCTCGCCGCCTGCGCCGTCGGCTTCCCAGCGGTTGCCGACGGGCAACGTTTGTCCGGGCAGGAAGCGCTCGGGAATCCGAGCCCCGGGGCTTCCTTTACTGGTCAGTTGATCAAGGTTCCTCCCAAGCCCCTGACTCTCTCCCTCTGGCCAGACGGGAAGGCTCCTAATGGGGACGGCACCTTTGATCAGGCCAATGCCACCATTACTATTCATAAGCCCCTTCATCCCAACGGAGCCGCGGCCCTCATCTGTCCCGGGGGTGCTTACGGGACAGTTGTCATTGGTCCTGAAGGTCATGGAATCGCTCAGTGGCTTAACAAGCACGGCATCACCGGGATCGTCCTGCGCTACCGACTGCCCCGGGGGCGTCCGTCCGTTCCTCTCCTTGATGCCCAGCGGGCCCTTCGGATCGCGCGCGACCGCGGCGCAAAGGAGTGGCGCTGTGACCCCAGGCGTCTCGGGGTTATAGGATTCTCCGCCGGTGGCCATCTTGCCTCCACCGTCGCGACCCACTTTGATGAGGGAAATTCGGAAGCCGCATCCTTCGTCGACCGGCAAAGCAGTCGTCCCGATTTTGCTATCCTTGTCTACCCGGTTATTACGATGGGCGCAGGGACGCACGGGGGTTCCCGGCGCAATCTTCTGGGCGGGTCCCCGACTCCGGAACTGCTTGCTCTTTATTCGAGCGAGAAGCAGGTCACATCAAAAACATGTCCCTGCTACCTTGCGCATGCCAAGGACGATCGCCCTGTTCCTCCGCAAAACAGTCGGCTTTTTTACGCGGCGTTGCAGTCATCCAAGGTCCCCTCCGAATATCTTGAGCTTCCCTCCGGCGGCCATGGGTTGAACGGCTACAAAGGCCCGATGTGGGATGCCTGGCAAGAGGGATCGCTCGCCTGGTTGCGGAAGTTGAAGATCATTCCGGTGGCAGAGTGATCGTTGTTCCGTGATATTTGGTAATGCTGGGCTCATGAGATCCCTTGCTCTTCTCCTTGTAGGATCTGGAGGCCTGTTTCTGGCCTTCATGCCGCCCCTCGTGCAGGCAGGCAAGAGGCCGAATGTCATTCTCGCCATGGCTGATGACCAGGGCTGGGGCGACATGGGCTACATGAATCACAAGGTCCTCAAGACGCCGGTTTTTGATGAAATGGCAGGGACTGGCCTGCGCTTCGACCGCTTTTATGCCGCTGCCCCAGTCTGCTCTCCGACCCGCGCGAGCGTGCTGACTGGTCGTCATCCCAACCGGATGGGCTGCTTTCAGTGGGGCCACACCCTGCGCAAACACGAGATCACCCTCGCCGAGGCGCTGAAGGCCGCTGGTTATTCCACGGGGCATTTCGGCAAGTGGCATCTCGGATCGGTGCGCGCGGACAGCGAGGTTGCCCCGGGGAGAAATGGTTTTGGTGAATGGGCATCGGCGCCCAACTTCTATGAAAACAGCCCTCTCTTCAGCCAGAATGGGAAAGTGATCGAGACCAAGGGCGAGAGTTCGGGGGTGACTGTGGATCTGGCCCTTGAGTGGATGGAAAAGGTGAAGGAGAAGCCATTCCTCTCGGTGATCTGGTTTGGTAATCCGCACAGTCCGCACGTGGGAACAGAAAAGTTCCTCAGGATGTATGAGGGCGAGGATAAGGCATACGCCAACTTCTACGCTGAGATCACGGCCATGGATGCTGCCATGGGTCGACTGCGTACTGGGATCCGCAAGCTCGGCATCGCAGAGAATACGATCCTTTGGTACTGCAGCGATAATGGCGGCCTTAAGCCCAACTCCATGGGCGGGTTATCCGGCCGGAAGGGAAAACTCCTTGAAGGCGGGATTCGCGTGCCCGGCATCATCGAGTGGCCGGAGGTGATCAGGAAGAACCGGGTCACGCAGGTGCCTGCCAGCACTGTCGACATTTACCCTACTGTTCTGGAGTTATCCGGAGTCAAGATGCCCGAAGAGCAGCCAGTCCTCGACGGGGTAAGTCTGGCCGACCTGATCCACGGTAGGGACTTCACCCGCCAGAAATCGATGGGCTTCTGGCATTATCCGGCTCGCGGCAGGGGCATGCATGCACGCCAGATGCTCGAGAAATTGAGAGTTGAGCAACAGACTGGGAAGCCGTCGTCGGCGCCCAGGGCCGGATTTGTTGACAGGCAATACCCGCTTGATGAGTTCCCAGGGTCCGCAGCCTGGATTTCGGGGCCGTGGAAATTGCACCGGGGAGTGGGAAAGAAAGGCGCCCCTGTAACCTTCCGCCTCTTTAACCTGGAAGAGGACATGAGGGAGTCGAATGACCTCTCCGGGACAGAGTCCGGGCGCCTGGACCGGATGAAAAGAGATCTGGCTGACTGGCAAAAGAGCGTTATCAAAAGCCTGAATGGTGGCGATTATACGCTGGGAAGCCGCAAATAAACTGTAATCAGGGCGCACGAACAATATCCATGACATTCAATCCTTTTCAGCCATGCCTTGCCGCACTGGCCGCGGCCCTGCTCATTTCAACGGTCACGGTTGCCAGAATTTCGACGGTTACGGTATCCAAGGACGCCAGTTGGCCCCGCCACGAAATCTACTCTGGTGCTCACGTCAACTCCGCCACCGCTGCGGATTACGACAACGACGGTGATCAGGAGATCATCTTCTCCGCCGCCGGCCAGGTTCTCATGTGCCTTGGGCCGGATTACAGGACGAGGCAGGTCCTGGCTGTGCTCGAATCAAAGCGCCCCAGTCGCAAGAAACAGTGCATCCACAGCGTCCTGCACGACGTGGACCGTGATGGAGATCTCGATTTCGTCGGTTCTTACGTTCGGGGCCTCTTCTGGCTCGAGTGTCCAGATAAGAATGCCACCACGACTAGCTGGAAGGTGCATCAGATCACTGATGAGATTCATGGAGTTCATTGCATACGGTCCTTCGACATCGACCGGGATGGCAAACCGGACCTCATAGCGAACGACTTTACGGACGGCAAGGGGCCGTATTCAGGATCCATTTGCTGGCTCAAGCCATCTCTTCGAGAAGCTGCGCCAATCAAGTGGACTATTATTTCCATTGCAAAAGGAACTGCGCCGGGAGGCAGTCACTACTTTGACTTTGGCGATGTGAATGGCGATGGCCGCCCCGATTTCACCCTCGGTGCGAAGGGGAAGCCCTTCGACAACGGCAATTACTTCGCCGTCTTTTATGCCCCGGAGGATCCCGCCCAGCCCTGGCGCCGGGAATTCCTGCCCGGTCCCGGCCGGCAAACCGGTGCGACTCATGCAGCCCCGGCCGATGTCAACGGTGACGGGAAACCGGATGTCCTCGCCAGTCGGGGCCACGGCAATGGCGTGATCTGGTTCGAGGCCCCGCATTGGACTGAACACGTCATCGATGGCGACATCCTCTTCCCCCACGCCACGGACTTCGGAGACATTGACGGCGACGGCGATATCGACCTCAGCACGGTTGGCTATGGCTCGAAGCTCGCTGCATGGTATGAAAACGACGGTAAGGGAACCTTCACCCGCCATGTTCTCAGCCGCGATCAAATGGCCTACGACACCATGATTACGGATCTCGATGGTGATGGTGACAAGGATATCCTGGTCGCCGGCCAGAGAAGCGAAAATGTTGTCTGGTTTGAAAACACCCAGAAGGAAAAAGGCGATCCTGCCTTCTTCCGGTCCAGAGCGGAGTAGCTCCCTCACCTTTTCAATCTACTATGCGCCATGATAGAGGGACGTGAGTTGGAGCGTTGCCCCTTTTAGGAATGGGCGGACGGGTGGATAAGTCTTACGCTGACGAGATGAGACTGGCGGTGCTGCTTCCCCTCTTTTTTCTGATTCCAGTAGTTTATGCAGCGCCGGAGAAGGAGCCCGGGAAGTCGAAGAAGATTACGGAGGCTCTCGTGGAAACAGTGGACCGGGAGAACGTTCCGGGGATGGTAGCCGCTATTGCCTCGTCGAGGGGGGTCCTCGCGGTGGGGGCCGCGGGAATTCGCAAAATCGGCGGGAAAGGGAAAATGAATGAAAGCGATCTCCTTCATTTGGGCTCGTGTACCAAGGCCATGACCTCGGTCCTGCTGGCGACCCTGGTGAGCGAAGGCAAGCTCACTTGGGAGACGTCGCTCATTGAAGTCCTGCCTGAACTCAAGGGCAGCATACATCCCGCGTATTATCCGATCAGCGTCTGGGAATTGCTCACCCACCGGTCGAGGGTGGCGGCCAACGCAGCGAACTGGTGGGTTCATGGCAAAATGGAGTTAAAGAAACGGCGCCTGGAGATATTAAAGGAAAACCTCAAAGAGGCGCCGACTCGCAAAGAAGGGGTGTACCACTATTCCAATCTTGGTTATATGATCGCTGGATGCATGGCGGAGAGAATTACTGGTTTGAGTTGGGAGTCCTTGATGAAAAAACGCATCTTCGGTCCGCTTGGCATGGATTCGGCCAGCTTTGGGGCCCCAGGCACCCCGGGAAAAGCGAATCAGCCATGGGGCCATGTTCGGTCCGGAGAGGGATGGCGGCCTCGCCAATTCGACAATGCGGAAGCCCTGGGCCCGGCTGGTCGTGTGCATTGCACGGTTGCGGATTGGGCCAAATTTATCGCCCTGCAGCTGCGCCATGGCAGGAACCTCGGGCTGGATCGCAAAAGCCTGGACAAGTTGATCACGCCTACGGGGACCTACGCAGGAGGATGGGTTCTTGCCAGACGGCCCTGGGCCAAAGGGATCGCGCTGACTCACAGCGGCAGTAACACGATGTGGTATGCCACCGTTTGGGTCGCTCCCAAGCTCGACCGGTCCTTTCTCGTTGCAACCAATTCCCGCGATGAGAGCTCCCATGTGATTTGTGATCAAATCATCGGGAAGCTCATCCGGATCAACGAAGGAAATTAAGCGAAGAAAAATTGGATGCTCGTAAAGATGCCGCAACTGGACAGGGTGTAATAGACCCCCTCTTTTCCTGCAACCTGGCACGGGGATCTGGAACTGTCGTCCTCTTGAAATACTACCCCCTTTTTGGAATAGCCGGGTGGAAGGATTGAGCTTACATTGGTCAGATGAGACTGGTGACCCTGCATTTGCTGTTCCTGTTGCTCGCCGCCACTCCGGTCGTCCTGGCCGGACCGCTGATTACCGAGTTCATGGCGGACAACGAAACCACTCTCGCTGATGAGGATGGCGAGTTTTCGGACTGGATTGAGGTTCACAACCCGGACTCCACCCCTGTTGATCTGACCGGTTGGTGTCTCACCGATAATGCGGACAACCTGAGCAAGTGGCCCTTGCCCGCAGTGACCCTCGAGTCAGGAGGATTTGTCGTGATATTCGCCTCTGGAAAAGATCGGAGTATTCCGGGATCAGAACTGCACACCAACTTTCAGCTGAGCTCCGATGGTGAGTATCTCGCGCTCGTGGAACCAGATGGCACCACCGTAGCATATCAATACTCCCCCGAGTTTCCGGGACAGGATGCAGACCGCAGCTATGGTCTCGCCTTTGACGGTGACCTGCAGGAGGGTGATCCGTTCTATTTCGACGACCCCACCCCTGGCCGGGTCAACTCCGCCCACTCCACCGAGGGCAAAGTCGCAGACACCAAGTTCAATCCGGATCGCGGTTTTTACGACAGGCCATTCCGGATCACGATCACGACTGCAACGCCTGGCGCCTCGATCCGCTATACAACCGATGGATCTACGCCGACCGCAACCCGTGGCTTGCTATACACCGTCCCGATCTCAATCAGGCAAACCACCACCCTGCGCGCCGTGGCATTCAAGACTGGGCTGGAGCCTACAAACGTCGACACCCAGACCTACATCATGGTCAAGGACATCGTGACCCAGACATCGTCCGCCCCGCCCGGATGGCCCAGTGGTTCGGTCAATGGACAGGTGTACCGGTATGGCATGGATTCGGGGGTGGTCAACAATTCCGATCCGGCGATTGGTGGGGTGGAGCAGGTTAAGGATGCGCTACTCTCGATCCCCACCCTCTCGATCGTCCTGGACCAGGCGAGTCTGACGAGTTCCGGCACCGGGATCTACTCAAACCCGAGCGGCAGCGGCTCCGGCTGGGAGCGAGAGGCTTCGCTCGAGCTCATCCACCCCCCCGGCTGGGTCGATCCTGATGGGAATAGCGAGGGCTTTCAAACGGGTTGCGGACTTCGCATTCGTGGGGGCTTTTCCCGTCGGACTCAGAACCCCAAGCACTCGTTCCGTCTCTTCTTCCGTAGCGAATACGGCAATGGGAGGTTGAACTATAAACTGTTCGGGGACGAGGGTGCTGACGAGTTTGACAAGATCGACCTGCGGGGACCGCAGAACTATTCGTGGGCGATGGGTGGCACCAGCCAGAACAGCTTCATTCGTGACACCTGGTCGCGCGACCTGCAGGGCGAAATGGGACATCCCTACAAGCGGAGTCGCTGGTATCACCTCTATCTGAACGGGATCTACTGGGGAATGTGTGAGACCGATGAGCGCGCCGAGGCCAACTATGGCGAGATCTATTTCGGTGGCGATCAACTCGATTATGATGTCGTGAAGTCCTTCGGCGGAGTCACTGATGGCAACCGTTCCTCCTACCAGCGACTCTGGCAGAAGTGGCAGGCCGGTTTTTCGAGTAACTCGGCCTATTTTAATGTTCAGGGCAGGAACCCCGATGGCAGTCGCAATCCGGCGATCGAGAAGCTCGTGGACCTTGAAAACCTGATCGATTACATGATCATCACCTACTATACCGGCGATCGCGACGGTCCAGGTTCCCGCTACACTCAGCCGCGACCGAATAACTATTTCGGCGTCTACAACCGGGTCAATCCGGACGGCTACAAGTTCTTCGAGCACGACAGCGAGCACTCATTGGGGACCGGGGAGAACAACATGGTCTCCCCCTTCACGCGGAGCTCGGGCCTTAACGATTTCAACCCGCACACCCTGCATGAACGTCTGGCTAGTCAGAACCTCGAGTATCGCATGACCTTCGCTGATCGCGTGGCCATGTACTGCTACAACGGCGGACTGCTCACCGATGCGGTTGGGATCGAGCGGGTCAACCGGCGTGCCGACTACATCGACCAGGCGATATTCGCCCACTCCGCCCGATGGGGCAGCACCAGTCGCAGCCATGTCAGTTGGTTGAACGCGGTTCAGAGTGTGCGTAATTTCATCACCGGCCGGGTACCCACCATGATCGGTCAGCTACGCTCCGTCGGTTGGTATCCGGACTTGGATCCTCCCTCCTACAGCCAGCACGGGGGGTTCATTGCCAGCAATCAGCAGTTACTGCTCGAAGGGGGCCCGGGCGTCATCTATTACACGGTTAACGGTGAGGATCCGCGCCAATTCGGCGGCGCTATTACTCCTGGTGCGCAAGTGTTTCAGGGTAATACCACCAGCGAGAACCTCGTTAGCAGGGGCTCGACCTGGAAATATCTCGATAATGGCAGCGACCAGGGAACCGCCTGGCGCAATCCCGCATTCGACGACGACTCCTGGGAGTCGGGTCCCGCGGAACTTGGATACGGAGACGGAGCGGAAGCCACCACGGTGTCCTTCGGGCCGAACTCAAACGCGAAATACGCAACAACTTATTTCCGTCATTCCTTCAACGCAAGTAACGTGGCCGACTACACCAAGTTGACCCTCGGGTTGCGTCGGGACGACGGCGCAGTCGTCTACCTGAACGGCAACGAGATCGTCCGCTCCAACATGCCTGGTGGAACGATCACCTACCAGACTACTTCCACGACTTTTGCGGGGGGTAGCGACGAGACGACTTACTTCTCGTTTGACCTCCCACCAGGCGACCTCGTCAACGGAGAGAACACGCTGGCGGTCGAGATCCACCAGTACACCGGCACCTCCAGTGATATCAGCTTTGACCTTGAGTTGAATGGAGTCAAGACGACCACCGCTAATCCCCTCTTCCTCACCGCCGCCGGCCCAAGCGTCGTTCGCTCCCGGGTCAAGAATGGCTCCGAGTGGAGTGCCTTGACCGAAGCGACCTTCGTGGTCGACACCGATCCCGCCGCCGCCTCCCTCGCCGTCGCCGAGATTCATTACCGGCCTGCACCCCCAAGTGCTGCCGAGATGAGTTCCGGGTTTAACGAGAGCAGCGACTTCGAGTTCATCGAATTGCTCAACTTCGGCCCCCGTGGGATCGATCTCGGTGGCCTGTCCTTTACCGACGGTATCGGGTTCTCCTTTGATGAGTCGTTACTGGGGCGAACCATGGCCTCCGGCGAGCGCATCCTGCTGGTAAACAACCTTGCTGCCTTCGAGATGCGATATGGGAACGAACACCCGGTAGCTGGTGAATTCTCAGGCGATCTCAACAACGACGGTGAGCGACTTATGATTACCGATGCAAGTGGCGCGGTGGTCCTCGATCTGACCTACAACGATGCCGATCCCTGGCCCGCCAGCGCAGACGGCGACGGCTACTCCCTCGTCCTCATCGACCCGGAGTCGCAACCCGATCCTGATGATCCGGCCAGTTGGCGGACAAGCGCTGGTGCCGACGGCAACCCGGGCACCAGTGATGCGCTAAGTTACCCTGCCTGGAAAACAGGCAATGGCATCACTGAGGACACTGCCGACCCCGATCAGGACAACCTGACTCACTTCATGGAATACGCGCTCGGCAGCGATCCCTTCCAACCCTCCCTTCAGTTCGCGCCTGCGGCCGGGATCCGGACCCTCGAAGTCGACGGGGTGGTCGATGACTACCTGACTATCGATATCCGCCGCCGTCTTGGAGCGGATGATGTCATCACCACAGCGCAGTTCAGCACCGACCTCCTTACCTGGTTGGGCGGCGCGGACGATCTGGTGACGGTGAGCGTCATCAGTAACAACGACGGCACTGAAACCCTGACTTTCCGCAGTGCCAATCCGGTCTCTGCCGGCACGCAACTCTTCGTGCGGGGGCAGTTTTTACTTACGCCATAGGACCGCGCCGCACATTCGAATTCCTCGTGATTTAATCTAAAGCAGCCTCTGCCCTGCCCTGTTCCTCCAGTGATACGGAAAGCGGGGGGTTTCTTTCCCTCCCGCAGGCTTCGTGGTAAGGCTGCGGTGTCGTGAAATCGTACCCTGCCCTTCTTGCTCTCCCCCTTCTAATTTTTTCAGACCTTGCATTGGCCCAGAAATTGCAGCCTGACATTCCTTACGTGGAGGCCGGTCATGAACGCCAGGTGCTAGACGTCTACACACCTGTCGGATCTGCTAAACAGACTCTTCCGGTCATGTTCTGGATTCATGGGGGTGGATGGCAGGTCGGGGATAAGGGCGATGTCGGCTTGAAGCCCAAGGTATTGACCGAACGTGGATTCATCTTTGTTTCGACTAATTACCGACTCCTCCCGGGTGTAACAATGGACGTGCTGATCCGTGATGTTGCCAAGGCGCTCGGATGGGTGCGCGGAAATATCGCCAGATTTGGAGGAGATCCGGAACGGATCTTCGTCGGTGGCCATTCGGCGGGCGCCCAACTCGCGGCACTGATCTGCATTGATGACCGCTACCTGAAGGAAGAAAACGTATCCTTTGATGCCCTCAAGGGATGTGTGCCGGTAGACGGCGACACTTACGACATCCCCAAGATCATCACCACGGCGGAATTACGCCAGCAATTATATGGGGACCAACTGCCCAGCTTCGGACACCGGCAGAAGTTCGGAAACGACCCGAAGAAGCACGTTGATTTCTCGGCGGTCACTCACGTCGCGAAAGATAAGGGGATCCCACCTTTTCTTATCCTCTATTTTCCGGGTAATCCAGATACGAGAGCCCAGGCTGGATGCCTTGAGGAAACGCTGAAGGAATCAGGGATTCCAGTCGAAGCGTTTGGCAAGTGGGATTCCAACCACAGCCGATTGAATGACGACTTGGGAAAGGCAGGTGATCCTGCGACACAGAAGCTCTACGGGTTCCTGGACCGGGTAACCGGCAAGAAAGGGTGACAGGGGTTGTCACTCTCCCGTTCGATCTGGTTCGAAAAGGGAGGGGTGGGCAGGCACGGGCTCATGGATGAATCTGATTTCCTGTCATTGCCACTGATGCGGAGACTGAATGCAGATCCATATTTGCGGTGAGGATCAGTCGGCCACTTCGATATTATCAATGGAGAGTCCGCTAAAAGCGTCCGGGCTGCTGTCGCTCGTGAAGTTCCATTCAATGAGGATGGTCTCGCCGATCGCTTCCGGGACAACCGGAATACTAAGGGCAACCCAGTCCTGATCAATTGGAGTCATGTCAATCTCCGTGTCCGTGCCCAGTTGAACCTGGTCGCTGGCCCGCAGAAAACGGATCTTGGCGAAATCCCCGAAACCGTCCGCATCGCGGAAGGCTTCAAAGGTCAGCGTGGCGCTGGCCAAGTCGCTGAGATCAATCGCTGGTGAACGAAGCGAAATGTCGGCATCGGCGCCGTAGTCTGCCAGGTTCGTGCACCAGGCACTGGTTGAGCCGTCGGCACCTGCGAGTGGACCGGTGCTGCCGGCGGGCGTGCCCAGTTGCCAATCGGTGTCGCCAACCGCGTCATTAACAAGGGTGGTCCAGTCACCCGCACCCGATTCAAGGTCATCGGAGAAGGCCACCACCGGCGGCGCGTCATATTCTTCGATGACGAAGTAACGACTGGGGTCGACCGGGCGTGGAATGGTCAGCGTGTTCCCGGGCGGGGTAGCGGCGATGGCCGCATGCGCACCAAGGATGGGCCACTCGGAGGGAGCGGGCGGTTCCGTCCCGGGAGGGATGGGAACGGAGGGGTCGGTCACGCTGCGCAAGTTGTAGAGTTTCCCGGCCTGGCTGTCCCAGCGAAGGTCCAGCATGTCGTTGGAAGCATTTGAGACACTGAAGGGAAATTTCGATGACTTGTTGAAGCTAGCCACCCCGCTATTCATAACCGTCAGGATCTGCTCGTCGGTGAGAGACACCCGGAAAAGTCCGACATCGTCGATGAGCCCGTTCCAGAAGAAGTTGTTGCCGTTGTCCTGGCCCGCACCGATATGAATGTCGCGCTGGGAATTGGCGGAAACACCAAGGACCCGATTGATCACTTCCACCCCGTCGATAAACATCCTCCGCCTGGTCTCAAGGGCATCGTAGGTGATGGCCACGTGCACCCATGTATTGAGGGGTACCGGACCGTCATTGATGGCATTCCAGGCGCCGGAGGGCCCGTTGTTGCCGGCCCAGTAACTCCAGTTTCCACTCGGATTATTGTAGATGATGGGACCGTTCACCGAATCAGAGTCCTCGCGGGCCGTGAAGGGAGAGTTGAAGCCGGAGTTGTTGCTCGAGTTAGCCCAGAGCGCGATGGTGAAGCTATCCGCTCCGTTTGGTGCCTTTTCACCGGGGTTGAGGGCTGCATCATAGAGGACATCGATATGGCCGTTGTCAGGAAAGGAGGCTGCGGTCCCGGTGGCGGCATTGGCGCCGGGTTGCCCGAAATTGACTGTTCCTCCAACCACGACACCATCGAAGCCATTTCCGGTCGCATCCGAGGCATCCGTATCGAGAGGCCAGTGTGCGATGAGAGGATTGCTGAACTCAACCCGTGCCACGATGGGAATGATCAAGCTGGAAACGATGGGATCGTTGGACTCGATCGTGAGATCAGCAACAAAGGAGCCTTCCTGGCCGTTGGAGTTAAAGGTGAGATCGACATCGATGGTTCCGCCGCCAGCAATATTGGTGAAGGCCCCAAGTGAGAAGTTGCCCGCATCAGGCCCAGAGAGGGTGATGTCGGAGATATCAAGTTGGCTGATCCCGGGGTTCTCGATCGTAACCTGCATGGCCTGAGCCCCGGCTCCAGAAGCCACGGTCCCAAAGTCGATCGCAGCAGGTCCGGATACGAAAGGATTGCGAAAGGTCATGCGCACCGTGACGATCTTGTTTGGCTCAAGGGGGTCATCGCTCGCGATGTCGAAGGTTGCCTCGAACAGGCCCCCGACCCCGAGGGGGTCAAAGGAGCACACAAGGTTTGCCGAAGCGCCCGGAGCAATGGGCCCGGGAACGGTGACGACACTGAAGTTGGCTGCATCAGCACCCCCGATGGAAGGAGCCCCGGTAATGGTCAGATCCTGCGTTTCTCCGATATTATTGATGGGGATGCTGAAGGTTCCATCGATTCCGTCAAAGGTCAGATTATATGAGCTACGGGTGACCAGATTAGGATCGGCCTCCCCGCCCCCTACCCCGTTGTTCATCACGGACTGGATCTCGTCCTCGCTCAGGACTTCGTCCCACAGGCCGACGTCGTCGATCCGGCCATCGAAGCGGAAAGAGGTTCCGGCGTCACCGCCGCCTCCGATGTGGAGATCCTCATCCTCATGAGTAAAGCCGTCCAGGATGGTGCTATTGTTCGGGCTGTAGGCGACCGGATTGGTCGTGCTGACCAGGGCGCCGTTGATAAAGAACTGCTTGGTATTGGTGCTGGCGTCATAAGTGATGGCGAGGTGGCTCCACTCATTCACCGTTACAGGGCCGACATTGACATTATTCCATGCCCCGTTGCCAGCCGTTCCTCCCCCGTTCCAGAAGGACCACTGAC
>JAKVCR010000023.1:0-4756 GCA_022448985.1 Roseibacillus sp. | reverse complement strand
GGATTGGTCCAGAGAGCCAGAGTGAAGCTCTCCGTGTTGAGAGCGGAAGCCCACGGGACATCGAGGTGGCCGTTGCCGGTGAAGTCGGTGGATTGACCGGTTGCCGCATTGGCACCCGGTTGCCCCGCGTTGACTCCCGTCCCTACCACGACAGCGTCGTGGCCGTTGCCGGAGGCATCACTGCCGTCATTATCGAGAGGCCACCACGCAACCAGGGCCGCCTGAGCGGGAAGGAGTGCGCCCGCGAGCACACACAGAGTGAGCAGGGAGTGAGGAATCAGGTTTTTCATGGTAATGGAGTGTTTGAATCGGCTGGGGGAGTTTGCGAAAAACCGGTAAACCCAAGGGGAGGGCTTACCGGTTTCGAAAATCGGGTTGGGTTCTTCAGGTTACCGGCGTCGGCGTAGCACGAGGCTAAGCGCAACGAGACCGAGGAGAGCACTACCGGAGGGTTCCGGGATACTGTTGGTCATCAGGCTCTGGATATCGGCCTGACTGAGGACGTTATCATACAGGATTACGTCGTCGATCCGGCCATCGAAGCGGAAAGAGGTTCCGGCGTCACCGCCGCCTCCGATGTGGAGATCCTCATCCTCATGAGTAAACCCGTCCAGGATGGTGCTATTGTTAGGGCTGTAGGCGACCGGATTGGTCGTACTGACCAGGGCACCGTTGATAAAGAACTGCTTGGTATTGGTGCTGGCGTCATAAGTGATGGCGAGGTGACTCCACTCATTCACCGTTACAGGGCCGACATTGACATTATTCCATGCCCCGTTGCCAGCCGTTCCTCCCCCGTTCCAGAAGGACCACTGACCGTTGTTGGTGTTGTAGATGATAAATCCGTGGCGGAATGCGCCGCCGGGAGCGACATCATCCCGGTTGGTGATCGGCGAGCGGAAGCTCCCGCCGCCCGCGATATCAGGATTGGTCCAGAGAGCCAGAGTGAAGCTCTCCGTGTTGAGAGCGGAAGCCCACGGGACATCGAGGTGGCCGTTGCCGGTGAAGTCGGTGGATTGACCGGTTGCCGCATTGGCACCCGGTTGCCCCGCGCTGACTCCCGTCCCTACCACGACGGCGTCGTGGCCGTTGCCGGAGGCATCACTGCCGTCATTATCGAGAGGCCACCACGCAACCACCGAGGCACCAGCAGGGAGAGAAGTTGCAAGGCAGGCTATGAAAAGGGTGAAGGCAAGCGTGAGTCCTTTCATCTCAGTGACTTTCAAAAGAAAACCCGCCGATTGCAAAACGAAATTCATGAATCCCGCCACTATGACTCGAGCGGTCGACCTTAGGGTGCCGGTTCAACCCGTAAGCGCACAAATCCCCTTGATTCAGCCGGCAATTGCCAAGTTACGGTCTCCAAACCCAATTCGTCCGGCACTCGATCAATCAAGACGAGTGGTTTAGAAATCCATACCTTTAAATCACTAGACCACTCTACCGCAATCTCAGCCTCGTCTGCACCGAGACGGTGTTGGTAGCTGAAGATGACCTGTTCGGCATGGCGCCAGACGATTGATTCGCCTGCCAGGGCGTAACTCAAGGGGTCTCCCCCTTCAAAGGGAATGACATCGCTGCCACCGGGCGATCCTCCGGGAAACGCGCTCGATCGCCAATTGTCAGTCCCGTTCGGATCGGCCCCGCTTTCTGCCCGCCTCAAGACGATACTATAGCCCCTGCCGTCGGCGGCAGGCGGCCATGGCTCTAGGTCAAGATAGCTGAAGTTGATCGCGGTACTCCCCGAAGCGTCGTCAATCTTGATGCGCTCACCGCCGTTGGAAAGCGCACTGCCATTGGCGAAGGCGCCGGCCACAGGCAGCCCGGCACCGTAAGCGGCGGTAAAGGCGATCAAGTCACGCACGACCAGCACCCGGGCCCCAGGAGCCAGGGAGGTCACCGCGCTCCCGGTGAAATCGAATTCCACCCCGGCACTGAACCTCACGTTGGTTAGATCGAGCGTGACCGAATCGCTGATATTGATCAACTCGATGAACTCGGCCGCCTCCACAACGGGGTGATACATGACTTCCGAAACCGCGAGATAGAGTTGCACGTCGCTTGGGAGAGAATTCAATACGGTCTGGGCAACCTGGCGCTCGGTGTCGTCGATAAGTGTCAGAGTCTCCCCAAAGTTCGAGAGATGACCAGTGTAGTTGCCGAGTAGGATCCGTGATTCGCCGCCGGTGGGACTGGAGGGTCGCATCCGGAAGGAGATCACGTCGGGACTCAGGAAAACCTTACCGCGCTCGGGATCGACACCGGCGGCCGGGATCACGGCGCCCGGAGGGAAGGCGAAGGTAATGCCACCCTCGATTCGCCAGTCGCTCAGATCAACTGCGTAATCGTTGGTGTTTATGATCTCGATATACTCCTGATCCTGATCGCCGCTGGTTGGATTGAAGTCAATGACTCCAAACTCAACCACCGCATTTGAGGGCTCCGGGTTGGGGATGAGCCCGGTCCCGGGTGGCCCGTAGGTCTGGAAAAGGGCCCTGCGCCGATTGGGAAGGGAGGTATTGAGAATATTCGAAACCGTGCCGCTGAGGGATCCGATCCCCTGGCGCGACCACAGCTGGAAGTCACGGGCCGCATCCGCTGAAATCTCATTATCCCACCCGTTGATGAGATTCTCGAACCAGCCATTTCCATTGCGGTCCACCCGCAGGTGCTGATCGGCGAGATTACGCAGGCGCCTCATGTACATCTCCCGAGTGATGGGATTGTCCAGAATGGCTGCGTGCATGTGATTCTGCCAGGTTGGGTTGGGATTACCGTTAACCAGCTCCTGCGTGTGCATCGCATCGCCATAGAGCGGGCTGGCCCAATTCTCGTGAGTACTTGTGGTTCCAGATGGCAATCCCTGGTCCCCGTCCCATGGGAAGCGGAACCATTCCTGGCGATGTGGATCGCGGTAGAGATAGTAATTCTTGGTGAGTTGATCGTGATTAAATGGAACCGCCATTGCGGCCATGACGTTGATGTAGTTGGGAAGGTTCACTTCATCGGCGACATAGGCGAAGCGATTTGCATTCGAGATGTTGATGTTGGCAGTGAAGTCGCGGAGATCGGTGTATGGGTCAGCGCGATTGAGAACCTTGCGGTAGAGACTTGTGTTCACGGTGGGTGAAAGAGTGGCGGGAACATTGATCGCCTTGTACATCGGACCGGAAGCATCAAACCCGTGGCGCCCCAGGAACTCCTCGTCGATCTGTTCCACGAAGGAGAAGAGCCCGAAGTCTGTGCCGTTACGGCGGATCCACATGTACATAGTCCTGGGCGCGGGCGAACCGGCTTCGTTCAGAAAAGCGAAGATCGCATTCTCGCGCACGTAGCCGTCACGATAGTGCGAGTTGACGTTGAACTCCTCCACTGTGGGGGCTCCCTCCTTCCAGAAGAAGTGCCCTCCGCGATAGAAATCGAACTTGTATTTGTGCTTGGGCCAGTTGGCGGTGCTTTGTCCTCGTATACGGCAGAAGATGTTGTCGTAAAACCGCCCGGCGAAGTAGACGCTGGCCTGTGTTCCGGCCCGCGTATTGCTAGCACTCGTATTCTGGACAAACCAGTGCAGAACCGGCAGCGAGGAGGTGACGGAGGGATCAGCCACCACTGTTCCGTGATACTGCGCGGATTCGGTGGGATCAGGAAAGGCGGGCGAGCGCGCGGTCTCTCCGTCCGCCGTTCCCGCGATGACAAACCAGCGCACCATCTCTCCCGCGGAGTAGGATGAGGCCGGAATAGTCGCGCGGTAACTGGTTCCGCCTGCCTTGCTCATGGGCAGGGAGACCTCATCCCCGAAGCCGACACGATAAGAGAGAGTAACGGTATCGATCGCCCCGAGACGGGGTTCGATTTCGGCGGTAACAACCAGCGCGTCGTCCTGCGTAGGCGAGTGCGGAAACTGGCTGACACTGAGGATGGCCGGCGAAATCTCAGAGAGGCCGAACCCGTTGGCGGCACCTGGAGTGGGCCTTAGTGAAACGGCAGTGCCGCCCCCGGACGGAATTCCGAAGGCGACGTCGTCGAACTGGGGTGGATAACTCGGAGCGAATTCCTGAACGATGTCGCCATCTGGCGAAACGAGGGCGAGATACTCGCCTCCACCTGCGAGTCTGAAGGAGACATCCAGCGGGCCGTCCTTCTCCGAAGCAAAGACTACGAGATAGCTGCCACTCTCAAGGATGTGGGCAGGAAAGATCCATTTGTCGAGAGCAGCAGGATTATCAGTGAGTGACCATCCCCCCAGGTCGACTGCAAAGGGATTTGGATTGTGGATCTCAATCCAGTCTTCCCGATCGCCGTCGCTATCGGTGAGTCCTGTTTCATTGTCGGCGACGAACTCGTTGAGCACCGGCGGGAGCACTTCCACATCCACGCCAATGGTAATTTGAGCCACTGCGCTGGGAGGAGATTCTCCAACGGCAGTGAGCGTGTAGGTAGTGGTTTCGAAGGGGGTCACCATTACGCTTCCGGCCGGTCCGGCAACCACGCCGATATCCGGTGAGATGGAGAGTGAAGTGGCGCGCACCGTGTCCCAGGACAGGGTTACGCTTTGCCCTGAATCGATGAAGGGCGGCGTAGCGACGAAGGAGGCCACTGCAGGCGCACCCCCGGGCACTCCGTTGTTCATTACTTCCTGAATCTGCGCTGTGGTGAGAGCCTCGTCCCACAGGGCCACGTCATCAAGGAGTCCGTCAAAGTAGAATTGACTCCCGTTGTCCGCACCCGATCCGATGTGGAGATCTTCGGCTTGTGG
>JAKVCR010000229.1 GCA_022448985.1 Roseibacillus sp. | reverse complement strand
TTTCGCCGCCCCCCATTTCCCCCTGCACGCCCTGCCGGAGGATATCGCCCGGTGCATGGGCCGCTATGCCGGGGGGTGGGACAAGATCCGGAACCAGCGCTGGAAACGGGTTCAGGAGATCGGAATCGTGCGCGGGGTGCTCTCCTCAGTGGAGAAAGAGATCGGCCCTCCCTATCATTTTCCCGAGCACCTCGAGATCCTCGGCCCGGGCGAGGTCAATCGCCCTCTCCCGTGGGACACTCTCAACGGACAGCAGCAAGTCTTCCAGCAGACCAAGATGGCCATCCACGCCGCCATGATCGAGCGCATGGACAAGGAGATCGGACGCATTCTCCAACAAATACGGGCAATGGATGAGTGGGAGAATACCCTCGTCATCTTCCTCTCCGACAACGGCGCCAGCGCTGAGATAATGGTTCGCGGCGATGGACACGACTCCAAGGCCCCTGCGGGGTCGGCCCCCACCTACCTTTGCCTCGGCCCTGGCTGGTCCACCGCCTGCAACACCCCCTTTCGCCGCCACAAGACATGGGTCCACGAGGGAGGGTGCGCCACCCCCTTCATCGCCCACTGGCCCGCAGGGATCAAGGTGCGCAACGCATTGCGGGCCACCCCAGCCCATGTCATCGATCTTGCCCCGACCCTTCTCGATCTCGCGGGCGTAAAGCCATCCCGGAAAGTGCCACCCCCCGGACGCTCCCTGAAGCCTACCTTTGCAGGCGACGGGGAAGCACTGCACGAGGAGCTCTGGTGGCTCCACGAGGGCCACCGCGCCCTGCGACAGGGGAACTGGAAACTGGTCGCCGCCAAGGGAGACCCATGGGAACTCTACAATCTCGCCGAGGACCGGACCGAGGCCCGGAACCTTGCTGCCCGTCATCCGGAACGGGTGAAGGTTCTCGAAAAGCGCTGGCAGAACATGGCCACCTCCTTCCGTGAAAGGCTGGAGGCTGACAGGTAACCCCGCAAAACTGGCTCTTGCATCAGGAGCTGCCACCCCTAGAGTGCCTCCGCCAGGGGCCGTGGAGAGGCGGCTGGTGAAACCCGCCAGGTCCGAAAGGAAGCAACGGTAGCCTGTCCGACTTTGCCGCGGCTCCCTGGCACTTTTTCTTTTCCCCGCAGGTCAGGTTGCCCGGCCCATCTTCCCGAGCTTCTTCAGGCCACGATATCGGTCAGCACCCGACCAAAGACATCGGTGAGCCGGAAATCACGCCCCGAATGGAAATAGGTGAGCTCCTTGTGATTGAGGCCCATGAGGTGAAGGATCGTGGCATGTAGGTCATGCACATGGGCCTCGCCCTCTGTCACCCGGAACCCAAATTCGTCGGTAGCTCCCTGGATCGTTCCCCCCTTGATCCCTCCCCCGGCCATCCAGGTCGAAAATCCGGCAGCATGATGGTCCCGACCCCCGGTTCCCACCGGGGTCCGACCAAATTCCCCCGCCCACACAATCAGGGTCTCATCCAGCAGGCCTCTCGCCTTGAGGTCGGCAAGGAGACCCGCAATGG
>JAKVCR010000228.1 GCA_022448985.1 Roseibacillus sp. | reverse complement strand
CTCACCTTGACGACCGCCCCCGTGAGCGGCGATTTATACCCACTCTGGGAATAGTAGAAGTTTCCCTGCGGATCACACTGCAGGTCATAGACAAACGCGTGATAGCTCGCCCCGATCTCATTGGGGTCCTCATGGAAGCTTTCATAATAATCCGCCTCCCCATTGCCGTTGAGATCGTGCAGGCGCGTGATCCGGTCCCGGCCCCGCACATGGACTAGTCCCCCGGCCACCTTCAGTCCCAGCGGCTCATACAACCCCGCCGCAAAGCGTGACCACTCAAGGGCCGCCCCCGGTCCCTTCCCCGCAGTCACGATCCAGACATCCCCACTGAGGGTCGAAACCGCCATCCGGCCGTCCTCGAAAAAATCCATGGCCGAGATACGCATCCAGCTTCCATAAGGATTGGCCAGCGGGACCGTCAGAAGATCGGCGGCGTAACCATCCACCGGCTCGCCCGGAGCCACCGCAGTCTGGATCTCGACCGGCCACCGCCGGGGTCCGCCACCCATCAGGTCGCGCAAGTCCACGATCTCACCCCCCGCATGCGCCACCCCTCCCGGGAGAACCCTGACCAGCAACTCCGTCGCCTGCTCCGAAGGTTCAATCGCAACCCAGCGCGCCCCATCCGCCCCGGTGACAACCCTGGCCGCTCCCCTCCTCGTCTCCAGCCCCACCGTCACCCGCTCATCCCGGCCTGCCAGGCAGTATACCGTCCTCGTTCCCGGCCCCACTTCCAGCTGGCGGGTCACTCCCTTCCCCCCCGGCGCCACCCCGGGCAGTTCACGGACCTCCCGGCCTCCCACCTCATAACTCAGCACCACCCGCTGCTCATGCACATGCAGCCCCCTGAAGCGGAGATGCCCCCAGCCCCCCTCATCAGCAGCCCCCGGGGAATCCACCGTCCAGCCGATCCGATCCACATCCTGGTAAAGCACCTCCCCCCCCGGCATGACCGGCCGCCCGCCCTTATAGCTCGTGTGGTGGGTCTCACCGGTATCGGCAAGCCGCCCCCGCCAGATCCCACTCACCGAAAGACGCGCCGCATCATAAGAGATGACCTGGTCCCCCGGCAGGTCCACGATCAGCGCCTTCTCCGTGGTATTCTCGATATGCGCCGCGTTCTTGTCCTTGATTGACCCGTAGGCCACCGCGTGTTGCAGGAACGGCCCGTAAACCATCCGCGTTCCCCCACTTCCATCGATCATCCCGGGGGCCACCTCCACCCGGTCTTCCCGCTGCTGCTGTGCGATCCCATCCGCATCTGCCCGCTCGTTCAATCCTTCGTAATAACCCTCGCCAGGTTCGAAATACTGCCCCGGGTTGCTCTCCCGGATAATCTCCTCCCTCAGGTGATGAACCACCTGGTAACGCTCCCGCGGAGTCAGCACCCCGTCCCACCGGAACATCAGTCCATTCCCGTAACTGATCGTCTTCCAGAGTGAATAGGGATCATTCCCAAACTTCAGTTCATCCACCGCGAAACGGCGGGCGAGCGGATTGACTGCCAGCTTCCCCTCCTTCCCGTGGCAGGACGCACAGTGAAGGGCATAGAGGGCCCGCCCAGCCTTCGCATCGGCAGGCTGCAACCCCCTGATGGTTTCTTCATGGTCGATGTCTTCCGCGGCCAGCAACCAACCGGGCATCAGAACCGTGAGAAAAACGAGGCGGACAATCATCCCGATCCCACCCATACCAACGAACCGGCCTCCCCTGACAAGCGCAATCCGCCTTCCAGGGTCCCACAAAAAAAGGACAGTCCGAACCGGGAAAAGCCAACCATGGGGCTTCTTATTGAAATCCTGCCGAAAATAGGCATCTTCCCGCCCCCCCGGACATCCGGCCCCGGCACCGGGGAGTCCCCCGCGCCGGGCGTGGCGGCCGGGTTGCCCCGGGCCCCACCCCCCCGGCCCACGGGGCCC
>JAKVCR010000227.1 GCA_022448985.1 Roseibacillus sp. | reverse complement strand
GCGGTAGTGCGTTTCCTGAGAGCATCAGACCTGAGTCAGTTGGGAGGAGAGGTGCCGATAGACATGGAAGTATTCGACAACGACTGGACGACGATCCGGTTTCCGGTCCCTCCGGAGGCAATCGGAGAGACTGTTCTCATCGAGTGGAATTTCATCAGTGATAATACCCCGGACGCCTACAGTGGTTTGTCGATTGATGATGTCCGAGTGGGTGACTAGCGTATGCCCGTGAATTACGCGGGGGCCGCCTCGCCAGCGCCGTAAACGAACAATGGTGCAGAGATAAAAAAAAATGGCATATTGTAGCAGCGGCGCGGATGAGTTCCGGTTGGGTCGCAGTCCTCTTGGCTGACGAATTGAAGAGTGGCGCCGCATGAGCCGCTCAAAGAGTCCAGCCCTTGCGATAGGGCCGGTGTAAGAGGCCGCTGGCCACGGCATGGTCCGTGATCTTCCCGGAAATGGGATCGTAGTGGAACGGCTCTCCCACGATACCACCGATGTTGGCGAGTTGAATCAGCTCTGTCAACGGGCCGCCGATCTCGAAAGGGGAGAAGGTCTTACCTTTCCCCTTACATGCGTCGATCCACTCGCGGTGATGATCGACGCCCCGAGGAAGAGTTCTGGGAGGTTCCTTGAGCCCGTTCTTCTTGTTGAGAATCGTCGAGCTCGCATTCCAGGGATTGGACGAGTAGATGCTTCCTCTCGAACCGACCAGCAGAGCACCGAAGCTCCCGACGCCATGGCCATGCAACAGGTCCTTGGACGGTCGCATCGATTCACCGCTGGAGACCGTCAGTTTCACCGGTGGGAGATCCCCCCGGGCTGGCATCTCGAATTGGACGCGCGATGCACCTGGATACCCTTCCACATTTACACCGGTGGCTCCTCCGCTGATCCTGATCAGGCGTGACTCCTTGGCTTCCTTGGATGCGACTTCCCACAGCTTCTGCAATTGCAAGCAACGGAAGAGGAAGTTTCCGGTATGGCAACCCATGTCGCCCAATTGGCCGCTGCCGAAGTGGCGCCACCCGCGCCAGGTGAACGGAAGATAACTGGGATGGTAGGGGCGTTCGGACGCGGGTCCGAGCCAGAGATCATAGTTGAGTTCCTTGGGTAGCGGAGGCTTCTCCTTCGGTAGGGTTTTCGGCTTGTCGCCGTCTCCGACCCAGAGGTAGGCCTCCTTGACGGGGCCGACCGTTCCCGCCATGCCCCACTCGGTGGCGCGCCGCACGCCCTCCTCAGCCGAGCCCTGGTTTCCCATCTGCGTCACCACCTTATGATTCTGGGCGGTCAGGCGCATCATGCGCGCCTCGTAGACCGTGCGCGTGAGCGGCTTTTCACAGTAGACGTGTTTGCCTTGTTTCATGGCGGCCACAGCCGCCACCGCATGGGTGTGGTCGGGAGTGCACACCACCACCGCGTCGATCTCTTTGTCGATCTCGGGAAGCATCTTGCGAAAGTCCTGGTAGTGTTTCACCTTGGGATACTTTCGGTGGATGCGAGCGCTTCGTCTCTGGTCGACGTCGCAGATTGCCACGATGTTCTCGCTCGAGACCCCGTTGACGTTGTCCTCTCCCCTTCCGCCGACGCCGATCGCCGCAATGTTGAGGAGCTCGTTGGCCTGGTAGCCGAAGGCCACGCGGCTGCTGCAGATCAGGAGACCGGCGCCGGTCGTGCTCTTTAGAAATCCGCGTCGGCTGGAGCTGGAGGACGTATTTGTCGCCATACATCCTTGCTCGCTGGCTCCGACCCAAATGGCAAGAAAACTATGAGGGGACCCTCCTCCGGAAGGCCCTCATTGGACGGGGATTGGCCTTCTAGCGAGCGCGGAAAGTCTTGCTTGTGAGACCAAGGTTAGGAAGAGATCGCGAAGG
>JAKVCR010000226.1 GCA_022448985.1 Roseibacillus sp. | reverse complement strand
GCTTTTGGTGGGGTTGGGCTTCCTGGGGTTGAGCTTCCTGGGGCTGACGTTGCTGGGGCTGACCTTCCTGGGGCTGAGGTTGCTGGGGTTGCCCTTGCTGGGGTTGCCCTTGCTGGGGCTGTCCCTCCTGGGGCTGTCCCTCCTGGGGCTGTCCTTCCTGGGGCTGATCTTCCTGGGCCGCCAGTTGCGCTTCCGCGGCATCGGCCAGGTTCTCCTGGCGCTCGGACAATTCGGCGGCCTGCTCGGCAAGGTCTGCGGCAGCATCGGCTTGGTTCTCGAGAACCTCAGCCCGCGCTTCCGGGTTCTGGTTGATCTGTTGTTCAAGGGCAGCCTGCACCTGTTCCTGGGCCTGCTGAATCTCCGGATTTGCCTCGGCTTCCGCTCCCTGCTGCTGCTCGTTGTTGGCCGCCTGACGCGCAATCTCGTTCTCCCGCTGTGCCAATTCGTTCAGTTGAGCCAGGTTCTCAAGGCGGCCTTCGTCCTGCTGGACGGCCTGCTGAATAGCCTGTAACTGCTCAATGGCTTCCTCTGCCGCCTCCCGTGCCTCGTTCAACTCCTCCGCGCGTCCCTCAGGAGTATCCTGCAACGGGGTCTCCTCCAGGCTCTCCCGTGACTCAGTGACCTCCTGTGCGGCCTCACGCACGTCTTCTGCCCGGGCCGCCTGAACCCCGTTTTCCATCCGGTCTGCCAGTTCTTCGAGCTGTTCATTGGCATTGGCAAGTTTCTCCCTGGCCTCCGCCAAGTGCTTCTCAGCCTGCTCGGAAAGCTCCTCCTTCTTCACATCTTCCTTATGCCACTCCATGCGATCCTTCGCCTCCCTTACTTCCTTTATGGCCTCCGCAATGGTCTCGCGGACGTCACTCTGCTGCGCCCTGATTTCCTGGCGGGCAAGCGATTCCGCATTGCGATCGATCTTGATAATGAGCCACTCCGAGCGTCCCACATTGGGCCCCCCGAGAGACTCCGGCAGGTTGTCGGTCACCGCCACCGCCATGCGAAGTTCGTCAGCATTCTTGTACTTCTCGGTGAGAGCTCCGATTGAAACCAGTTCCTCGCCCCGCCAGATCGGCTTGGCACTCAGGGTATCCTGTTCCGGCACTGCAGCCGGCAACGGGTCCACCGTGCTCCCGTTGACCAGTAGATCCACAGCGGCGGCATCCAACCCGAAGTCTTCCGAGACCTCGTATTCCAAGCGCACCTGTTCGTCCGGCCGCAGGCGCAATTCCGCCTGCGTGGGAGCAAGCAGCACTACCTTGGGTACGACGTCCTGCTCCACCTTGACCGGAAAACGCAATCCCTCGATCTCACGACCCAGTTCGTGGTAGAGCATAATCTGGCCGAGGCCGCCCTTCTCGGGTTCGAGCATCCAGTTGACAGACACCCTCGTCCCGGTCTCTCCGGCATCAAGACTCACGGTTCCCACTTCCTTCCCATCCAGTAGGAATCGTCCGCGCTCCACTCCCGTGGTGGTCCTGCCCTCCACCGTGATTGTCGAGCCCCCAAGGGCGGAAATACCACGTCCGAGCGGACGCCGCTGGGAGGATTGATCGGTATACTTCGGAAAGTCGACCGCCACCTCAACCTCCTGAATCCGTGGCAAGGGCGCCACCGTGACGTCATATCCATCACTCAGTGCTTTTCCAACCTGCGCGAAGTAGTGAAAGCTGTCCTTGGCTGCGGGTAGGCGATACTCGAACCGGCTGACTCCATCTTCCATGCCAACCCGCTTGAGCGTTTCGGTAAGTGTCTCCTCCCCCTCCCGTTTCATGATGAGGGAGAGTAGTTCCACCTCGGAATCGGAGTATTTGATGGTGATCTTTACCTCGTCTCCTTCCAAGACCTCAATATTCTCGGGCTCAATGGTGAAGCGTACCGCTCCGGCATTTCCAAGATCACTGAAGGGAGCGACCGCCCGGACCAGGAGGCGTTGGGCCTCCCCGGGAAAGATCACGAACACGAGGACAAATACGGCTGTCAGCCCTGCCGCTGGCCAGAGCCAGCGCTTGGCTCGGCGAGCCCGCACCTCGACAGTGGGATCCACCTCCCTGACATCCCCCTGTGCCTCCAGCACGAGTTCCTTGAGAAGCCCTTCCGAAACTCCCCCCCGGGAATCGCTGGACAGTTCCAGGGCGGTGCTGACCCGTTCCTGGATTTCCGGATGCCGGGTCTCCAGCCAACGCGCGATCTGCACCAGGGTGATCCGCCCCCTGAGTGGTTTCAGGAGCCAGGTCCAGAGGGCCCAGAGCGCCCCCGCCACAATGGATCCCAGCAGGAACCAGCTTACCACTACCGGCAGCGGAGCAAAGATCAGGTGAGCGGCCATGGAGAGGAGAAGCCCTCCCAGCAAGACGGTTGCCACGGCGGCCAGGCCCCGGAGAATCTGCATACGACGCACTCGCCCCAGAAGGGCTCGCAGGGGTTTGGTGATTTCCCGGGGAAGTTTCGTACTCATCGAATTGTCGTGGTTGAGAGGCTGAAAACAGACGTCGAACGCGCCCGCCTGTCTGGAAGGTCAAATATACTACGGAAGTCCACTTCCTCTTCTAATAACCCATTCTGAAGTTAATAGCGCGCAAAACAAGACCAAGAGGATCCAATGGTCCCAGAGCCGGGTTTCCCGGAGCTCCTCGCGGGTCTCCTCCCCCGTCAAAAACAGACCTGCTAGCTGTCCTGCCTCCTCCGGGGCAACCACGCGTCCCCCCGAGAGCTCGGCCAGGGTATCCAGGAGCGGCTGGTTCAGGGTGGTCTCGGAGAGTTCCACCGGGCTCATCGCCCCCACCACCCGGAAGGCGGTGGAAACCCCGCCCTCACCGTCTGCTTCCAGGAGATCGCTCGCCTTCTTGCCCACGAGCTTGATCTGGTAATCGCCCGATCCGGGAAAAGGTCCCGCCTGCGCCTTGTGGAGCCCCGGGGAACCTTCCACATAACGCATCTGGACGGTCGCCAGCTTCTCGCCGTCGCTCCACACCTCGGCCTTCAGGGACTCATCCTCCACCGGGTTTTTCTCCGTGTCCCAGAGCCGGGCCGTAATCTGCAACTTGTCATCGCCAGTGTAACTCAAATGGTCAGTACCGAGCCTTACCGAGGCCGTGCCCGAGCGCAGGTTGGGGCCAGCCCCCCAACGCACGAGCTGTCCCCAGAAACGGTGGTGATAGATGTCGCCCACGCCCTCCCGCAGTCGCCATGTCCGGTCGGTGAGCAACATGGCCACCTTGCCATTCCCGACCTGCTGCGCCACCAGGAGAGCGTTCCGGGCCTCTCGTTCCTTCCGCTGCGCCAGCCGCGAGAGCGCGCTGTTGAGATCTCCCGCGTTGTTCACCGAGACCTCTCCCTCATCCTCACTGGAGGCCACCACCAGGACGCTCGCACCCTCCTTTACGCTCTCCACCGGATGCCGCCAGCGAAACGCCGGGAACTCCCCCCACAGACGCTCGTTCTCAAGGCGACTATCCGACTGCGCGGTGATCGGGTGGTTGCGCCCCTCCGAGGTAAGAATGAGCCGATAGGGGGGCTCCTTCGTTCCGAAGAAGGTCCGGCGGCTCGGGGTATACCTGACCGGCAGGAGTGCGCGTGCAATCTCCGACTCGATGGCGTGCGGCATGTGGCGGGGACCCGCGATGGTAATGAGAAAGGCGGCCCGCTCGGTCACGCAACTCTGAATGGTCTTCCAGGTGTTTTCGTCGATTGCATCCGGCGGCACATCTCCGATGATGATAACATCAAACTTGCGCCACTCTTCCTCGCTCTCAGGCAACTCGGTGGCCTGGGCCTCCCCAAACTTGCGCGCGGCTGAGGCGGGAATTCGTGCCACCTGCTGCCCCAGGATGGTATCCGGCTCCAGGAGAACATACTGCAGGTGGATCGACTTGTCCCGGCCGTAAAAGAGGTTGCGCAGGTAGCGGAATTCCCAGCGCGGGTGGGAATCCAGGATGAGAACATTGGTACGCGCATCGGTGATCGCGGTCTCAAACTGCCAGCTGTTGTTCCGGTCAAAGAACTCTTCGCCCAGATTCTCCAGTTCCACCGTATAGGCATTGATTCCGTCCGCCTCAGGAACATCGTTGAAACGCACCTCCTCCCGGTGATGGTCCTGGGGAATGGAGATCACCTGCTCCTGCACGATCTCGTCCCCTTTTTTCAGGAGCACCTTGGCGCGGCGTCCCCGGTAGCCGTCGAATTTCACGACCGTGGCAACCCGTAGACGATCCCCGAGATAAATAGCATCAGGCGAGCGCACCTCCAGGATGGCCGCGTCCCGGGGCGGATCCTCACTTCCGATCCCCACGACCCCGATGGGCGCGTCCAGGATTCCATAACGGCGCGCAATGTCCTCGACCCGGCCCGGTCGGTTGTGTCGACCATCCGTGACCATCACGATTCCTGCCAGGTTGTCAGGCGGCACCTGTTCAAGCACGGTACTCATGGCATTGGCCAGGTCCGTCGCCTGGTCCCATCCCTCCGCCGCCTCCTCGCCCTCGCTCAGGGCCTTTCGTGCCGCACGCACGATACGCACCCCCACCTTGTCCTTAAGCTCATCAAAGAGACCACTCGCATTGATGGCATCGGCCGCAAGATCGTAGCGCGAGGCTGTCTGGCCCGGGTCGACCAGATCCATGGAGGCTGAGTCGTCCATCACCACGATCACTTCCTGCTCCAGTTCACGGTTCACCTTTCGACTGAAAACCGGCTGGAGGAGCATCCACACGAGGGCGACCAGAGCCAGGAGCCGCAGGGCGGTAAGCCAGCGACCCTTGGTTTGTCCCACCGCACTCTGCTCATAGCGATAGAGAAGGATAATGCACTCAACAGCCACCGCCGTAATCAGCGCGATGGTCCAGAGCGGCCAGCCGGTACCCAGATGCAACCCCTTGCGCAGCAACTCCATCAATCCCCAGGCCGCCGCAAAGACGAGCGGTCCACGAATCATCATCAATCCTGCACTCATCCCGCCTTCCTTAATCCTTTCATTTTTTCCAGCATCTCGGAACCGGGTCCGGACATCTCCTCAAACTCCACCTTCACATCTTCCGCAGTACGGCGGGACTTCGAAATCCAGCGAGCCAGGGCCACTTCCAGCAGCAGCAGGAAGAAGGCCGCCACCGCGAGGATTTTCCACAGCTCCTTCCCGAAGCCCTTGCCACTGAGAACCGCCAGCACGTCGCTCACGGAACGCGCCTCCACCAGGTCGATATGCTTGCGAATGAGCTCCTTGTCATCTTCCTCAAGCCGGTCGAGACGGCTCTCCCGCACATCCCGCCGCACGACCAGGGGCACTTCCCCGCCTTCCAGCTCCTCAATCTCCTCGCGAAGCTGCTCCGGTACCGTCACCTTGTAGAGACCGGGAATGGCCACCCCATCGAGTTCCAGCACGCGTCCCCGGCGTCCCACCGAAACGCTGACCTGCCGCTCCTGGCCCCGCGGGTCCACCGCGGTGCTCCTGGCTACCACCTCATTTTCCCGGTCCCCGGTCAGGGGAAGCAACGCCCGGGCCGGGATAATCTCCATCTTGCCGCCCGGCACCTGCCAGTAGAGCTTCATGCTGGCGTGGGCATACTCTTCCTGATACTCGAGCTCGATCGGCACAGGAGTTCCCGCTTCCAACTTGATCTCACCGCTCTCCCGGCGACCCGTCGAGGTGACACGCATCACCGTGCGACCATTGATCTGGAGGGTGGCCTTGTCGTCCACCACCATGCTGAACCGATACATTCCGCTGACCGGCGGCACGAGGTGCCCGTCCCAGCGGATCCTGAAGCGATCAACATTCATTCCGCGGTAGGGTTGCTTGTCCTTCCAGTCGAACTGGATGGTGGGATCAACCCGCTCAACCGCCACCCCCCGGCTCTCATCCAGGGCGCGATAGTAGGTGCCCTTCAGGCCACCACCACCCGGCAGGGCAAGGGCCGGGCGCCAGGTTGCCTCCACATTGAGTTTCACTCCCCCGGCCCCGGCGAGCCAGGTAACCAGCTCGTGAACGAGCGGCACGAAGGACTGCCGGGTGGTCAGGTTTCCGGTGCGAATATCGAAGCCTGAAGTGGCGAGGAGAATGCGCCCCTTCCCATAATTACGTCCCGTGAGAAATGGTTCCCCGTTCGTGTAGCGGGCCGCCACCGAACCACCTTCACGACCCGCAGTCGCCTGCCGGAAGCTTGAGACGCGGGCCTTTCCCAGGTCGCTACTGCGTTCATCCTTGAAGAGAACAAGCGTTTCATGATCGAAGGTGGCGGGAGCAGGATGAATCCCCTCCGAATCCGCCTGCAGGGTTCCCAGCTCTACTGGGCACACTGCCCCGCCGGGCCCATCCCAGCCATTGTAGAATCCTTCGTCGGCCCGGGGTCCGGCCAGGATAAGAAGCCCTCCGCCGTTCGCCACGTAGGTCGACATTCGCTCCGCCATGCTCGTAGGCAGGCGAACCACATCGGCCAGCACCACCACCCGGTAGGTCTCGAGATCCTTCAGAGTCGTGATCTCCGGAGCTGGTATAACAGTGGGCTCCATCAGGTAATTCTCCTCCGGCTTGTTGCCCTCCACCAGTTCGGCCGAGGGTGCCAGGGCAAGAGCGGTGAACCCGGCCGCCCGCTCAAAGAACCCACCACTCGGGTTACCATCCACCAGAAGGACCGGAAGCCGCTTCTTCACCGCCACCACCCGTTCCTGCACATCATCCACCGGCAGATCATCCCTGGAGTCCAGGAGAGCCTTCACCACGGTCGGGCCGGCCACCTTGAAGAGATGGCGCAGCTCAACAGTCTCTTCCTGCCCCGGAGCCAGCTGGCCAATCGCCACCGGCTCAAGAGCCTCTTCCCCTACCGTCACCTGCAGGGGATTCGGAGTCACAGCTTCCGTACCCGTGTTCTCAATTGTCACCCGGATCGTGGCCTCCCGGTCGGTCCCCACCACTTCCCGGGACAGGTCAATCTGGGAAACCGCCACGTTGCGCAGGGCCTCCGGGGGCGGGAAGCTCCGCACCATCAGCTTGGGCGGACGGGGCAAGCCTTCGATTGCATCCCCGAAAGACGCCCAGGCCGAGGGACTGTCCAGGCGCCATCCCAACCGCTGACTGTCGGTAAAAACCACGATCTCCTTTGCGGCATGATATCCCTGCGCCAGGTTGAGCAGGCTCACGCCCAGCGCATCGTGTGCGCGAAAGGGGCCTCCTACCGGACGCAACTCTTCCAGCACCTCGATCACGTCGGCCCGGTGGGTGAGGGGCGCACCTGTAACCGCGTCGGGGGCCGGTCCTCCCAGGATGACCGAGAAGGCCGTACCGCGCGGAGCTTCCTTTACGAGGACGATGGCCTCCTCGATGGCCTGTTGAAACGCGCTGCGTCCATCCGGCCCCGGAATCTCCATGGAGGTGGAAGCATCTATGACCAGGGCAATGTCCCGGCTCCCCGTGTTCTGGAAGCGAGCCAGTTCGAGCTGGCGCTCAAAGAGAATAAGGGCCACCCCGGACAGCAGGAGCAGCAGGGCCAGCCCCCGCGTGAGCCAGCGTGCCATGGCCTTGCTCAGCACGAAGGATGCTCCCAGGGCCGCTACTCCCAGCAGGGCCAGCGGCAGCACGAAGATCCACGGCACATTGGAGTCCGGCGGCACGAAGGGACGGGCCAGGGCCAGGGCCAGCAGGGCAATGAGGAGACACCGGGCCGCCATCAACAGCATGTCCTCCCATTCCATCCGCCGTCGGCGCATCGCCACCGTGTCGAACAGGAATCGCATCGCTCCCCAGTCCAGCGGCCTGGCTGACTGCCGCCGCATCATGTGCAGGATGATGGGAACCAGGACTCCCGCGAGTCCGATCAGCAACCATGGATTGAGGAAGAGCATCTGGCTTACTTGGCGGCTGTCGGCTGCCCGTTTTCAGTGGGAGCAGCTGACCCCGATGGCGAATTTTTCATTACGGTATTAGCGCTTGGCATGCATTCTCCGCCCGAGATAGCGCAGGAGCGTATCCCGCAAGGGCGTCTTGGTGTTAACCGGCACATAGTCGGCCTGCAGTTTCCCGCTGGCCGTCTCCATCGACTTCACAAAATCGCGCACCTTCTCCAGGTAGGCCGCCCGCACCGCCTGGGGATCAATCCGGAGCATGGGTTCCACTCCTTCCAGATCCCGGAACCGCTGGAAGGCCTTGAAGGGGAAGGTCAATTCCTCATCGGCGAGGACGTGCAGGATGACGAGTTCATGCTGGCGGAAATCGAAGTGGTGGAGCGACTCAATGATATCCTGCGGTTCGTCGAAAAGATCACTGATGAGGATAACCAGTCCCCGCTTGTGAATCCGCTCCGCCACCTCATGCAGGACATTCCCCACCTTGGTATCCTCCCCCGGCTCGGACTCGTGCAGGGTGTCCACGATGCGACGCACCTGGCTCGGTCGGCTCCCGGCGCGAAGATAGGAGCGCACCTGGGAATCGAAGGTCACCAGTCCAGCCGCGTCCCCCTGCTTGATGAAGAGGTAGCTCAAAGCCGCGGCGAGATAACGCGCACAGGCAAACTTGGACATCGCCTCGCCATCCACCAGGGCTGCCTCATCCCCGCGAAACGCCATCGATCCGGAAATATCGACCGCCACGGTGACCCGCAGGTTGGTTTCCTCGATAAACTGCTTAATGACGTTACGATCGCTCTTGGCCATAACCCGCCAGTCGAGATTGCGCGGGTCATCGCCGGGGGCGTATTCACGGTGTTCGGCAAACTCAACCGAGAAACCCTTATCGGGGCTGGTATGCTTTCCGGTCAGGGTCCCCTGCATTCTCTTGCGGGCCAGCCACTCGAGCCGCCGCATCACGCCCATGGTCTCCTCCGGAAGGAGCTTCATGGACTCAGGTACTTCAATCGAGGGCATGGAACAGGAGCCAGTAAACCGCTAAAAAATTCGGCTTCGCGCAAACGCGAATGCGGACACAAATCCTAGATCTTGATCTCTTCCTTGGGCTCCAGGTGCTCCAGCAGCATCTCCACGATACTGTCGCTGGTTACTCCCGAGGCTTCCGCATTGAAGGTAGTGAGCACGCGGTGGCGTAGAACCGGGGGAGCCACTGCGGCAACATCTCCAGTGGTGGCATGAAAGCGGCCCCGCAGAACAGCGTGGGCCTTAGCCGCCGAAATCAGGGCGATGCCCGCTCGCGGTCCGGCGCCCCATCCCACCATCTCTTTCACGAACTCGGGAGCCTCGCCCGAATTCGGACGGGTTGCCCGTGCGATATCGGCTGCAAAATCGATCACATGATCTCCCACCGGAACACTCTTCACTATTTCCTGCAGCTGCAGGATCTCCTCTGCGTTCATCAGTGCCTTCACCTCGCCTTCACCAGGGCTGGTCACTCTCCGGATGATCTCGCGCTCTTCCTGATCGTCGGGATAGTCCACCACGATATTGAAGAGGAAACGGTCGAGCTGCGCCTCGGGGAGCGGATAGGTTCCCTCCTGCTCGATAGGGTTCTGGGTCGCCAGCACGAAGAAAGGCTCTGGCAGGTGGCAGGTCTTGTCCCCCACCGTAACGTGGTGCTCCTGCATCGCCTCGAGGAGGGCAGCCTGCGTCTTGGGCGGAGTCCGGTTGATTTCGTCCGCCAGGATCATGTTGGCAAATACCGGACCTTCCACAAAACGAAAGCTGCGGCGACCGGTCTCCTGATCCATCTCCAGCACATCGGTCCCTGTAATATCCGCCGGCATCAGGTCAGGCGTGAACTGGATTCTCTTGAAACTGAGATCCAGGGCCTGGGCCACGGTCGAGATCAGAAGGGTCTTCGCCAGGCCCGGAACTCCCACCAGAAGGGCGTGCCCCCGACAGAAAATGGCCATGAGCACCTGCTCGACGACCTCTTCCTGTCCCACAATGACCTGCGAAAGCTCCTCCTTCATCTGGCCATAAACCGAATGAAGCTTCTCGACGGCCTCTTTTTCATCCATGCTCATACAACCCCAATACGCCCTCCCAAGCGGGTTTTTCTCAAGGCGAAATTTCCAGTAGTGCTTTCAGGGGACCGGGAGGAGAGAGATCGCTTCGGCTTATTGAACGGTTCCGCAGTCGAAAACGATCGGCCCGCATTCGATCCCCCCGCCCCGGGAGCCCCCCGAAGAGTACTGTTTTAATTGGAGGAAAGGGGCAATGGTTGGCGCGGGCCCACCCGGGGCCCCACGAACAGGCCCTCCAGCGGCAGGCCGATCAGACGCCCACCGGATGCCAAGTCGTCTTGATCTCCTGAAAGTCGAGGATGTGATAAGGACTTTCCCCCAGTGGGGCATCGGAATGGGGAATCACCCGCTTGACGTTTTCTGCCGCTCGTTCCTGCACCAGTCTGGTTTCCCCGGGCTCATCGGAACAGAGCAGGAAAGCATTAACATCCATATGTTCCGCAAACTGCGTGAGAAGCTCATCCCGCAATCCAGTGAGGATATTAACCGCCCCAGCCGGCACGTCCGAGCTGTTGAGAACCTCCGCCAGCGTAATGGCGCAGAGCGGCCGGGCATGCGAAGCCAGGATCACACTCGCATTCCCACCTACCAGGATGGGTGCAATCACCGAACACAGCCCCAGCAAGCCACTTCCCTCCGGCGCCACTGCCGCCACCACCCCGGTGGACTCGGGCATGGAAAAGTTGAAGTGCGGGGTAGCGACCGGGTTCACGCTTGAGAAGAGAGCCTGGTACTTGTCACTCCAGCCGGCATAGTGCACGAAAAGATCAACGGAGGTGGCCACCTCCTTCTTGGCCGCCAGCGGAGTGGCGCCCTGGGCGCGCAGCTCTTCTTCAAACTGCTCGGCGCGCCCTTCCAGCATCTCCGCCACCCGATAGAGAATCTGTCCCCGCAGATAGGCCGTAGCCGAGGCCCAGCCCGGACTGGCCTTCCTCGCCACCGCTACCGCATTGCGGAAGTCCTTGCGACTGGCCCGCGAGACGTTTGCCAGGAGAGCATCCTTCCTGCCCTTCAATTCGTAGTAGCGTCCCGACTCAGTCCGCGGGAACTGACCTCCAATGTAGAGCTTGTACGTCTTGTTGACGGCTAATCTCTTCTTCGTGGACATCGCTTGTTACTTTGCAGCTTGAAACCTGAAACTATCGTAGCTCTACGTACGGGGCGAGACCCTGCAGCCCTCCCTCCCGGCCAATTCCGCTCTCCTTGTATCCACCAAAAGGCGATCCCGGATCGAACTTGTTGAACGTGTTGGCCCAGAGCACCCCGGCCCGGATCTGGCTCGTGATCTTGAATATCTTCGATCCCTTGTCGGTCCAGACTCCGCCACTCAATCCATAGGGCGTGTTGTTGGCCTTTTCGACCGCCTCTTCCGGAGTCCGGAAGGTCTGGATCGCCAGCACCGGACCGAAGATTTCCTTCTGCACGATGCTGTGACTCTGTGCGCACCCGGTAAAGATGGTCGGCTTGAACCAGAATCCCTTGCGCGGAAGCTTCTGCCCGCTCTGCCAGCACCTGGCCCCCTGCTCATTACCGGACTCCACCAGCAGCTTGATGCGCTCCAACTGCTCCTGCGAGTTGATCGCGCCCACGTCCGTGTTCTTGTCCAGGGGATCGCCCAGCACGAGGGTCTCCATCCGGCGCTTGAGCTTGCGCACCACCGCATCCGCAATGCCCTCCTGCACGTAAAGGCGTGATCCTGCACAACACACATGGCCCTGGTTGAAGAAAATTCCATTCACAATCCCCTCCACGGCCTGATTCACCGGGGCATCATCGAAAATGATGTTGGCGGCCTTCCCCCCCAGTTCGAGGGTGAAACGCCTGCCGGTGCCGGCCAGATCCTTCTGGATCAGCTTGCCTACCGCCGTTGACCCCGTGAAGGCCACCTTGTCGACATCCGGGTGCCGCACGAGGTTCCGCCCCGTCTTCCCGGCTCCCGTGATGATATTCACCACCCCGGGAGGAAACCCTGCCTCTTCGATCAACTCCGCCAGCTTGAGCGCAGTCAGCGGAGTGCTCTCCGCCGGCTTGAGCACCACCGTGTTCCCGCATGCGAGGGCGGGCGCCAGTTTCCAGGCCGCCATGAGCAGCGGGAAATTCCAGGGAATGACCTGGCCAACCACCCCGAGGGGACGCGCCCGCCGACCGGGAAAGGCATAGTCCAACTTGTCCGCCCACCCCGCGTAGTAGAAGAAATGAGCCGCCACGAGAGGCAGATCGATGTCCCTGCTCTCCCGGATGGGCTTACCGCCATCCATTGTTTCCACTACCGCGAATTCGCGCGCACGTTCCTGGATGAGACGGGCCAGCCGGAAGATATACTTTCCGCGCTCCCGGCCCGACATCTTCGACCAGGTCTTCTCATAAGCCTGCCGCGCGGCGGCCACGGCCCGCTCAACCATGCGCGGTCCGGCCTCCGCCACTTCCGCCAGAACCTCCCCGGTAGCAGGATTGATCGTCTCGAACCGCTTGGGGGCGCGCACCCACTCCCCCCCAATGAAGAGATCATAGCTGTCCTTCAGGGAAACGTGATCGCTGCTCTCCGGGGCGGGCGCATAACGATCCCCCTCCACAAAGTCGTAACGGTCCTTCTTTCCCGCCCTCGCACTCCTGGGCTTCGCGCCGGCAGCGCCTTTTTCCAGTCCTTCAGGCATCAGAGGTCAGTCCTTGGTAAAGTAATCAGCCGACTGATAGCGGCC
This sequence comes from Roseibacillus sp., assembly GCA_022448985.1. GTDB lineage: Bacteria > Verrucomicrobiota > Verrucomicrobiia > Verrucomicrobiales > Akkermansiaceae > Roseibacillus_B. The sequence continues at coordinate 5,315 of JAKVCR010000226.1, read as the reverse complement.
CGTCTGCTGTTTGCAGATCTGCATCAACAGATCATTGGTCAGGGAACTGGCCCCGAATCGAAACCACTGATTTGTCAGCCAGGCCTTGCCCAGGGTCTCCTTGAGCATGACGAGGTAGTGAATCGCAGTCTTGGCATCACTGATTCCTCCTGCCGGTTTCATCCCAACCATGCGACCTGTCCGGTCGTGGTAGTCCTGGATCGCCTCCAACATGACAAGCGTTACCGGCAGGGTGGCGGCTGGTTGCACCTTACCTGTGGAGGTCTTGATGAAATCCGCACCCGCCGCCATCGCTATTTCACTGGCAATCCGCACCGTGTCATAGGTCTGCAGCTCCCCGGTCTCCAGGATAACCTTGAGGTGCGCCCCCCCACAGGCCTCCTTGCAGCGCACGATCTCGTCAAAAATGCTGTGCAATTCCCCGTGCAGCAGCTTCCCGCGGGAGATCACCATGTCAATTTCATCAGCTCCCGCCCCTACCGCATAGCGGATCTCGGAGAGGCGTTCCTTGAGCCGGCTCTGCCCACTCGGGAACCCGGTGGCCACGCTAGCCACCCTCACTCCACTCTGGCCTACGGCCTCCTTCGCCACCCGGACCAGACGAGGATAAACGCAGACCGCAGCGGCCGGTCCGATACCCGGATCGTCCGGCAGCGGGCGCATGGCCTTGGCACACAACTGCTTCACCTTCCCCGGGCTATCCTTCCCCTCCAGGGTGGTCACATCCAGCATGGTTACTGCCAACTTGAGGGCCGAGAGCTTGCTCTCCTTCTTGATACTCCGCGCCTGAAAGCGCCTCGCACGCTCCTCCACCCCCACCTGGTCGATGGTCGAGAGCGTCCGGAGGTCCGGAAAACTGGGGGCGATGGCGGACATGCGTGGAGGGAGAATCTAGGTGGGGACTGGATGAAGGACAAGGCGTTAGAACCAACGGAAAAGACACAACGGGGCGAATTCCGGACAGGTTCCAACTTCCAATTACCGGGAAAGTGGATGCCAGAACACGGTCTTTATCGAGAAACAGGCCGCTGGAACTCCTCCCCACGAAAAAGAGGGCAGTCCGGAGACCACCCTCTTTTTATCGCACAACGCACTCGCCTCAGAAATTAGTTCCGTGGCTTGAACTGCCCCGGCCTCGGCCGGGGCACACCACCAACCAGATTTGGTGCAAAAAAGTCTGACCAGCTCCCAATCTGCATCGCCGATCCACCTCCATGGAGGACCTGAAACCTATTAGGCAATACAAACTGATATCTCACTTTTCTTAATATCTCGCATTGCTGCCCCCTGATCACAAGAAAAAACTGGGTAATTTTTTCCGTCCCAGTGCCAGGATCAGGAAATTCGTTCAGGAAACCACCAAATCATCGCCCGAAGGCTGATGGGCAAGCCGGCAAGTCTGCTTCCCGGGCTGCGCCGCCCTCTCAGACAGCGCCTGCCTCAAAAAAAGCGCCGCCCTCATATGGGCGGCGCCTGCAAAAGTGTTTCCGGTTTCTCAATCGCCGTCCCTAGGCGAAGATACTCTTGACCGGATCCCCCAGCCCCTTCTCGGGCCCCGCCATGCGGAAGGGTCGACCGCTGGGAGAGTGGAGGATTTTCTGGGAGTCGATACCCAGGGCGTAGCCGATCGTGGCATTGAAATCCTGCACACTGACAGGGTCCGAGTCCGGACGGCGGGCTTCCTTGTCGGATTTTCCGTATGTCGTGCCGCCCTTGATTCCGGCCCCGGCCATGACTGTTGAGAAACAGGCCGGATGGTGGTCACGTCCGTTGTCATGCTCGGTTACGATGTGCGGGGTCCGACCGAACTCGGTTCCAATCACCACGAGGGTGGTTTCAAGGAGACCCTTCGCTTCCAGGTCCTGTACCAGGGTGGCAAAGCCCTTGTCGAGCACGGCGGCCCGGGCCTCCACCGAGGTGAAGTTGTCATAGTGGGTGTCCCAGCCACCAAGACCGACCTCCACGAAGCGCACTCCCACTTCCACCAGCCGGCGGGCGAGCAGACAGCCCTGGGCGAAGCGATCATTACCATACTTCGAACGGGTGGAGCTGGGCTCGCGCTTGATATCGAACGCCTTGAGATCTTCGCTCTTCATGAGCTTGACCGCCTCGTCATAGAGGCTGTCGTAGGACTTCACGTCCGGGGACTTGTAGGTCTCGTGGAACTTCTTGTTCAGGACATCTGCGATGGCCAGACGCTTGGTAAAGTCCTCTTCGCTCACGGAATTGGGACGCTTTGAATCCTTGAGTCCTTCATCAGGACGGCCCAGGGGCACTCCCTGGAACTCGGCACCGAAGAAGCCTGCTGAAGCATTCTTGGGATTGGTCCCCACCGTCACGAAACCTGGCAGGGTGGCATTCTTGCGTCCCTTGTGACGTACGATCCACGAACCGATGGCAGGATGCACGATGGTTCCCCGCGGTGAGTAGCTGCGGTGCAGGAGATACTGTCCCTGCTCGTGGGCTCCCTGGGTGGAACTCATGGAACGGATCACACAAGCCCGGTCGGCAACCTTGGCGAACTCGGGGAGATACTGCGAAACCTCGTAGTCAGCGTTCGTCGGAATGGCCTCCACCGGCCCCTGGACCTCCTTGTTCCTCGGCTTGGGGTCGAAGGTATCGAGATGGCTCATGCCTCCCTGCATGTTCAGGAAGATCACATGCTCGGCGATCTGGCTCGGCCCTGCCGCCTTCTTGGTGGCCCCGATGGCACCCGTGGCCAGGGTTCCCCCCAGCATGGGAGCAACAGTCACTCCGAGATAGGAGCGTGCCGCATTCACCATGATCTGACGCCGGGTCAGCTCATCCTGCCTGTTAAACTCGTGGTTGTTCATTTGGAGTAGCGATGGGTATGTGGTTACTGGACAAAAATGAATTCGTGGGTGGCAATAAGGGCCGAGGTGAGATTCTCGTAACTCTCCTTGCTCCCGTCGATGACATCGCGCATGAGGAGGGCCATCTCTTGCGGGGTGGGAGAACGGCTCAGGATCGAGTAGTAGAGGAAGCGAACCTTGTCGCGGTCGGAAGTCCCGGCCTCCAGGGCCTTGTAGACCGCTGAACTGCGGTTGCTGACCACCATCTTCTCAACGTAGCCGTTCATCACGGAGAGAACCTGGGCCATGTTGGGCTCCCGCGTGGCGGAATCAATGAGATCACGGTCCGAGGATCCGAACATCCGCAGGAGGTGCCCGTTGGGAGCGGGAGCGGGCAACTCGGATGCCCGCGCCATTCCGCTGGCGGGACCCGGACGCCCGGCCCGCTGCATCGACATCATGGCCTCCTTGCTGGCCCCCGAGTTCCCGGCCTTGATCGAGGAGAGCAACTGGGAGACGTAAGACTTGTATTCGCCAGACTTCTGGATCGCGAGGAGCTCCTTGCTGAGCTGTCCCATCGTCTTCTGCCCCACGAGCACGGGCTTGCCCCGGTAGTAGATGGTGTCACTGAAACGCCGCTTGGGAAGCGCATCCGGGTTGCCGGCGGTGAGCGTAACGAGGGTATCCCAGACCTGCTCCGCGCTCATGCGCTCGATCTGACGTCCGTTGAAGGCCTGCGGCATCCCGGCCTCAAAGGCCTCCGGGTTGGCCGCGAACTGGAAGTTCCTTGTCAGCAGGAGAACATGCTGGAAAGCCCGCAGGTCATAGTTGAGGTCCTCATGCATGAGCGTGATGAGGTAGTCCATGAGCTCGGGAGTGATGGTCTTGTCCGACTTGGTGTATGCATCCACCGGCTCATAGATTCCCTTGCCCATGATGCGCTTCCACATCCGGTTCACGATGATGGAGGTGAAATTCTCGTTGGAGGTGACCATCCACTTGGCGAAGTCCTCGCGGGCGGTCTCGTCATCCCGGCGGTCAGAGGAGCGAATGCGTTTCCCGAAGTGGGTCTTGCCGCCAATCACCTCACCGGGATCGCCATCCCGGTACTGGTAATCACTGGGCAACTTGATCCGGCCCTTCCCGCCCCCGGCGAGGGTGAAGTAATGCACATTATCACCCAGCCATTCAACGAGCCGGCCATAGTCCGTGCGTTCCTCCTTGGCATCGCGCACCTCGCGCCACACGCTGCTCCACGGGCCACGGTTGATCTCCTGCTGGCCATTGGTGAAGGCCGCCAGCTCATAGAATTGCATACGCTCCCACTTGTGGAAGGGGGCATCATGACATTGGGCACACTCCATGCGCTCCCCGGTGAAGATGCGCATGGTGTTGGAGAGATTGTCGAGCGGCATGCCCTTGTCGCGGATGAAATAGCCCACTGCGCCATTGCCCTCGCTCCACCCGCTTCCCTTCGCACTGAGCAGCTTCTGGGCAAATTCATTCCAGGGCATGTTGCTGCGCATGGCCTCGTGCACGAACTGCACGTAGGGAGCGGCCTGTCCCTCGTTGAATGCGTCAGTAAGGCGCAGAAGGTCACTCACCCAGTTGACCATCGTGCTGCGATAGCCGTCGTTCTTCTCGCTCATCAGGTAGCTGGCGAGCATTTCCCGCTTATTCTCGTCCTCGATCTCGAGGAACATGCGGGCTTCCTCAAGGGTGGGGATCCGGCCGGCCGCCACCAGGAAGCTGCGGCGCAGGAAGGTCGCATCATCAACCACCTCGGGCACCTTGAGCTTCTTCCGCTTGTAGAGGTTGGCGACGTGCTTATCGATGTTGTAGGCTGCTTTCTTGAGAGTCGCCAGATCGGGCCCTTTCTTCTGGGCTTGCTGCGCGAATGCCGGAAACGCGAGGCCCAGGGCCCCCAGTCCAGCCGCCAGAAAACGGAAAGTGGGTGTCATGACGAATTTCATACGTGAGGATAGGGCCAATTCTTAGGAAAAGCCCCCAAGAAAGGAAGTGAACATTTTTCCGCCTCAAAAGTCAATATCCTAGAAAAAAAGGGGTTCAAAGCACGTAGGCCCCATTCCAAGGGGCCCACTACCCGCATCGGGGGAGGATTTGAGAAGCCTGGCTCTCCCGCATCCCCCAAGATCCCCGGAAGAACGCCCAAGGCGCAACCCCGGGAAGACCGGGACACCCGCAACGCAACATCACCCCCCAACTCGTGCTGCGGACACCCGTTCCCGCCTGCCGCATTGACCTGCATTTCGCCCCCTGCCACCCTTTCCCTGTTTTCCGGATTTGCCCGTGTCCAGACTCCCTGACAAGACCGTCATCGTAACCGGGGCCAGCCGGGGAATCGGCCGCTCCACCGCCCTCTCCCTTGCCCATGAAGGAGCGCAGGTGGCCCTTCTCTCCCGCGATCAGGCTGCCCTTGAGGAGGTCGCCTCCGAAGTCACCCGGGCCGGGGGCCGGGCCCTCGTCTTTCCGGTCGACTTT
>JAKVCR010000225.1 GCA_022448985.1 Roseibacillus sp. | reverse complement strand
GAAACGGGCGGTGGAAGACTGGATCCGGGAGAACTAGGATCCTCCGGTTGGGGAAGGAGGCAGTTCAGCGGGATTACGGGGTGGCTTGATGGCGAGGATGACGAAGGCCATCACGCCGAGGTGGAAGATGCCGGAAACGAGGTAAGCTGCTGGGACGGAGGGAAGGGTGGCCTCGAGGGGTCCCGCGAGCTTGTTGCCGGTGAACATCGAGAGGTTCATCAATGCCATGTAAGCGGTGAACTGGGAAGCGGCCACCCGGCGGTCCGAAATGTTCATGAAGAGGGTGAAGAGGGAGACGGTAAAGAGGCCCAGGAGGGTTGCCAGCACACACATGTTGGTTCTGACGAGCCACTCTTCGCTCCAGTGTGATTCCAATCGGCTAAAGATGATCCAGACGAGGGCAATCAGGCTGCCGGAGAGCACCACAGAGCGCTTGGCTCCCAAGAGACTGGCGACGAATCCACCGATAAAGGCCCCTCCCAGCGAGAAGAAAGTCACGCCGCTTTCCAGAAGGGTGTAGGCTTTCTTGTCCCATCCCACCTCGGTAATGAAGTGTCTCGAGGCGATGATGTTGAGAGCGGAATTCCCGATGTGGGCTCCCACGGCGAGCAGGGCGGCGGTCAAGGCGATCGGACGACTGAAGGCCTGCTTGATCTGGCGGAAGAGGAGACCGGTTGAGCGGGCATGTTGCTCGTCTTCCATGAGTTGGGAGGAGCCACTGGTCCAGGGGAGGAGTTTTTCGCCAGATCGCTCCCGGATGAAGACCGGAAGGAGCATGATGGCAAAGACGCAGCCGCTCAGGACGACAAGGGCGAGTTGTACGCTCCCGCCCTCCATTAAGAGGAAGTAGCCGATGAGCGTGCCACCGAGAAAACTCCCGAGATAGGAACAGCCGTACATGAAGCCATTGAGGATGCCGCGTTGATTTTCCGGCACGAGGTCGACCGCGAGGCTGTCGGTGCAGACATCCTGCAGGGAGGTCCAGATGTTGACGCTGAGGATGCCGAGGCCGAGAAGGCGCAGGTTGGAGTCGAGACCCGGCACGGTGGCGAGGATGAGCAGCACCACCACGGTCATGGCCTGGGCTCCAATGATCCAGGGGCGGCGCTTGCCCATGGAGGCGATCCCGAAGCGGTCGACGACCGGTCCCCAGAGGAACTTGACAGCCCAGGGAAGGCTGATCATGGCGATCACGTTTCCGATGTCACTGGTGGAGAAGCCCTGGTCGGCGAGGTGATTTTTCAGGGCGTAGTGGATGAAGCCCTGGGGAAGACCCTGCGAGACGTAGAGGGAGCACAGGGTGAGAACCCGCAGGATGGGGCTGTTGCTAAGACTGGGCTGCGTGTGTCCAGACATCTTAATCTGTTCAGGGGGCTTCCAGGAGCAGCATGTAGCCCCGCCGGGTCCAGAGGAGCAGGTCGGTCTTGCCGTTGCCATCGAGATCGGGGCGCAGGGGGCCGGCGGATTCCACTCCCATGGGAGTGGCCCCGGTGCCGGCGAGGGCG
>JAKVCR010000224.1 GCA_022448985.1 Roseibacillus sp. | reverse complement strand
TAGAAGCCCATGTGGGCCAAGAAAAAACGATCTGCAAGGCGCCCATGGGAGAGCGCTGCAGATCGTTTCGTGATGATTCTAAACCCGTTCCAGTGCCCGATGACAATGGAATGAGCTTTTTCAGCGTTTACTTGTGACCTTGGTCAGCAGCGCCTGCGCAGCACTTACCGTCAGAGCCACAGCAATTAGATGTAGCACAAGAGCTCAAGGAAAAGGTGGTCATTGCAACGGCGCCGATAAGGATGAGAAGTTTTTTCATAGCGGCCCCACCGAACATATTTCCAGCTGATCTACAACAATTTTTCAGTCAGAAACACTCTTTCGCGAGTCATCTGCACTTAAAACGATTCAGAGTGCCCAACCCTGCAACAATTGCAGACGGTCGACCACCTGTAAAGATTCAGGGGTGAAGGGCTTGAGGGCCCTGGAATCAAGCAGGTTGCTTTTTATTTACACGCTCCGTGCAGCATGGGCCCCAGCGGCCTAATCCACTGACCGCACGCGGATCTGGTCCTCGTTGAAAGTGGAACACGAGGGGCAGGGAAAGACCATTCGCTATGCGAGTACTTCCCTGATCACGTGTCCGTGCACGTCGGTGAGTCGTCGCTCGATGCCATTGTGTTTGAAGGTGAGGGCTTCGTGATCGAGGCCAAGGAGGTGGAGGATGGTGGCATTGAGGTCGTGGACGGAAAGGACGTTCTCCACTGCCTTGTAACCGAGTTCATCGGTAGCGCCGTGGCTCACCCCGGCCTTGACGCCTGCTCCCGCGAGCCAGGCAGTGAAGCCGTAGGGGTTGTGGTCGCGCCCTTTCGCTCCCTTCTGAAACATGGGCATGCGGCCGAATTCAGTACACCAGACCACCAGGGTGTCCTCGAGGAGCCCGCGCTGCTTGAGATCGCGGACGAGTGCGGCCACGGGTTGGTCCATGATCGGGCCGTGCACGTCGTATTGTTCGCGGAGGGCGTTGTGGCCGTCCCAGTTGAGTTTTCCGCCACTGGCGTAGGCGCCATTGAAGAGTTGCACGAAGCGCACCCCGTTTTCGATGAGACGCCGGGCGAGGATGCAGTTGCGGGCAAAGCCAGCCTTGAGGTCGTTCCCGGCATCATCTGCCCCGTACATCTTCAGGACATGAGCGGGCTCGGAAGAGAGATCGCTGATATGGGGAATACTGAGCTGCATGCGGGCAGCCAGTTCGTAGCTTGCGATACGGGCGGCGAGGGCGCTTTCCCCGGGATGATGGCGTAAGTGTTCCTGATTGAGATCCTGCAGAAGAGTCCTCGCGGCGGCATCGGCGGTGGGCGTGATTGCGGAGGGCGGGGCCAGGTTGCGAACTGGGTTCCGGGTGCTGAAGGAGGTGCCCTGGAATTCGGCGGGGAGGAAGCCCGGCCCCCAGTTGTTGATGCTGGCCTGGGGAATGCCGCGCGGATCGGGAATGGCAACAAAGGCGGGGAGGTCCTGGTTCATGGTGCCCAGGGCGTAGGTCACCCAGGCACCGATACTTGGGAATCCGTCGAGGACAAAGCCCGTGGAGAGGAAGTTCTCGGCGGGTCCGTGTGTGTTGGTGTTGCTGGTGAGGGAGTGCACGAAGGCCATCTCGTCGGCCAGTTCGCCGAGATCAGGGAGCATGTCGGAGACCATCTTCCCGCACTGTCCCCGGGCCCGGAACTCGTACTGCGGACGCGCCAGATTTCCTGACGGGCCCTGAAAGGTCACCGGGGGGCCGCCCTCTAGTGGTTTGCCATCGTGTTTAATGAGCTCCGGCTTGTAATCCCAGGACTCCAGCTGGCTGCAGGCTCCGGCACAGAATACCACAAGGACGTTCTTGGCCCTTGCCGGGTAGTGGGGATTGCGCGGAGCGTGCGGCTGAGTGGGGTCGATGAGCGGTGCGGTTTTCTCGCTAGCGGCAAGCAGGCCTTGCTGACCAAGCAGACTAGTGAGAGCGATTGCGCCGAGGCCGCTGGCGGTCTGGCCCAGGAAGTCGCGCCGTGCAAGCCAGGGTCGACCCGGTCCAAGATAGGGAGAGGAATTTGAATGCGTATTCAAGATCATGGCAGGAACACGAATTCGTTGCTGTTGAGAATTGCGCGACAGAGCGTGGAAAGCCCGTGGGCGGAGACGGCTTCCTCGCAACGCTTGCGTTCGCCAGGGCGAGGTGCCCGGTTATAGGCGAGTTGGAAGGCGCGCTCGACCTGCGTGGCCGGATCAGGGCCGGCTTCCTTGAGAAGACGGGCAGCAAAGACCTCAGACTGGTCGATCATGAACCTGCTATTGAGAAGATTCAGGGCCTGCAAGGCGGTGATTGCCCTGCTGCGGCGAGGAGTAGCCTGCCCGGCGTCGGGGCAATCGAAGGCGCCAAAGACGGGTGCGCGTTCCATGCGCACCTTGTGGGCGTAGATCATGCGCCGCCAACCCTCGTCGTTGAAGGCGTCCACAACCGGAAAGCCCGAAAGCCCTCCGCGGCTCTTGAAGAAATTGAATCCTGGTCCGCCCATCTTGAGATTGAGATTGCCGCTGACCGCCAGAACGCTGTCGCGGATGGCCTCCGCTTCGAGTCGCCGGATGGGAAAGTGCCAGAGGAGCCGGGCTTCCCGGTCGAGGGCGAGGGCCTTCTCCCGGCGGACACTCGCCTGCTGGTAGGTTCGTGAGGTCAGGATGAGGCGATGGAGTTTTTTCACGGACCATCCGTCAACGATGAAGCGACGGGCGAGCCAGTCCAGGAGATCGGGGTGACTTGGAGGAGCGCCATTCAGTCCGAAGTCGCTGGCTGTATTCACCAGACCGCGACCGAAGTGGTGCTGCCAGATGCGGTTTACCATCACGCGGGCGGTGAGAGGGTTGTCCTTACCTCCAATCCAGCGCGCGAGGGCGAGTCGCCGTTCCTGTTCGCCAGTGTCGGGGGCGAGGGGAATCCGGCCCAGCACGACGGGAATGGCAGCGGAGAGCTCTTCCATCTTCTGTTCGGCGTCGCCGCGGTTGAGAAGGTAGGTCTTGTCGGGCTTGCGAAACATTCCGGCGTAGACTTTCTGCGTTGTCTGGAGCTCGCTCAACTCCTTCTGAAGCCGGGCGAGTTCCCGGGCATCGGCACGGACGGATTCCTCGGTTTCCGGGGGCAGGTTGCGAAGGATCGCGTTTACCTGGTCGAAGGGCATTCCATAGGGCACACGATCCTCCGAGCTCGCCACCGGCGCCCACTGCCCGGGCTCGAGGGCGATGTCGATCTGGTAGCGATGGGCAAGGCGGTCGGCAAACTTACCGTTACGGTCACGAGCCCACACGATGCGATCGATCTCCACAGGATCCGGGAGTTCGATCTGCACCCAACCTTTCCCCTGTTCATTGGAGATCCAGCTCTTGCCGTTTCCGTAGTGTCCGTCGTTGATGTGTTCGAGGCGGTGTTGAACGGGATCGTTGTAGTTTCCGGAGGAGGTGGGTTTGCCGGCCAAGGCGACGTTGGTATCGGAGCCAGCCTGGAAGATTTCGAGTTCATCGAGACAAGGTTCGTGTTTATTGTTGTCGATGGTGGCAAAGGAGGTGAAGCGCACGAAGCGCGCCTTCACAGTCTTGAAGCGTTCGATATTCCGGAGAGGATTTACGGGGGGGCGCAGAACTGGGTGAACCGAACGCGGAGCCCCTTGCTGGAGGAGGATGACGTCAGCAGTGATGGCAGTTTTGGTCTCACCGCCGCGCAGGATGATCCGGCTCTCCTCGCGAAACTGGTGGACCCCCGCATCGAGGAAACCGCTCCACAGCGGGACCCTCTTGGTTTCACCCTGCGAGACTCCGGCGAAGTAATACTGATCGGCCTTCGCGATCTCCTCCTGGTCGTCCTTCGTTTCGAGATTGCCGTCGAGATCGAGGACATAGCGGGCGTCGCGGGTGTGCACTCCGCTCCCGTGTGCCCCCCACGAGATCCAGACGCGAAATTCGCCGGCGGTGCCGGGATTGTAAGTGAACACATCCCGTCCCGGCGTGTTGGTCCACCAGGTGTAACCGTTCCCACTGAGGTTGGGGAGGCGGTTCACCCCGCCGGGGTCGTCCTTGTTGCCGCGACCGGTTCCCGGAGATTTGGCACCGTGGCCGATCTTGGGGGCAAGGTGGGTGGTGTGCGCGGCGTCCTCGTCGTCGATGAGAATGCTCCGAGTGGTGCGGGCGCTGGACTCGATGGTCCCAAGGTCCGCGCGCAGGGATCCGATTTTCTTTGCGTGGGCGGCCGCACGGGCGACGGCCTCCGGATTGCGGAGGGAGCGCTCGCCGTAGTCCACCCCTGCAAAGAAGGCCTGCAGGGCGTAATAGTCACGGGCGGTGATGGGATCAAATTTGTGGTCGTGACAGCGGGCGCAGCCGACGCTGAGTCCGAGGAAGGTGTCGCCGGTCGCCACGATGATCTCGTCGAGCGAGTCCTGGCGGGCGAGTCGCTTGGAGGCATCGTCCTTTCCGATCTGTCCTGGGAGGAGGACAGCGGCTGCGACCAGGAAGCCGGTCGCAGCATCCTCGCCAGTGGCATCACCGGCCAGTTGCTCAAGAATGAACCGGGGATAGGGCCGGTCTTCGTTGAAGGCGCGGATGACGTAGTCCCGGTAGGGCCAGGCATTGGGACGCTCGGTATTGACTTCAAAGCCGTGCGTGTCGGCGTAGCGCACGAGGTCGAGCCAGTGCTGGGCCCAGCGCTCGCCGTAACGTGGGCTGGCGAGGAGTTCGTCGATAAGGGCTGCAACCGGACGATCCGTGCTTTCTTCCCGAAACGCTGCGACGCGTCCAGGCGTGGGCGGGAGTCCGTGCAGGTCGAAGAAGAGGCGGCGGATGAGAGTGCGCCGGTCAGTCGGCGGGGAGAGTTGCAGTCCGTGTTCTCTCAGTTTTCTTTCGATGAAGGCATCGATGGGATGGCCGTTCGTGCGTGGAGGCTCGACTTCACGAAGCGGCTGGAAGGACCAGTGGATAACTTCCTCCGCCTGGAGGGTGCCGTGCACTCCCAGACACGCAGCCAGGACGAGCGCAAAGTGTTGGGAAAGCCTCATCAGGGATTGCGAACAGGATACGGGTGGGACTGGAGGCGTCAATCCTTGGGCGTGTAAACCAAAGTCATAGGAATACTACACTCCCACCACCCCCATCAGGGTGCAGGACTTCTCCAGCCAATCCATCATGCCCGAGACAATACAACCCGCGGATCGTGGATTGAAGGAAGGTCGCACGATTCGGTCGTTGCGAGTTGCGGGGAGAGTCCTTATGACAAGGAATCCTTAGATGAAAACCCAACCTCTCCTTCCTCTCTTCGCTACAAGCGTCCTTTGTGCAGCAGTAATTGCCCTGGCGGCAACCAAACCCAAGGGAGACACAGATCAAGAATCGAAGACAAAGACGGGCCCGATTCGGGTTCTCTTTCTCGGGCATGAAAGCAAGCACCACAACAGTAACAAATTCTACCCGATGCTTGCGAAAGGACTGGGACGGGACGGGATCTACTTTGATTACGTCACGACTGTCGGGGAGGCCTTTGACGATGTGGATTTCCTCAACAAGTTCGACGCGGTCCTGCTTTACGCGAATCACGGAACGATCACGCCGGGACAGTGGAAGAACCTGAAGGGATACGTCGAGGGGGGTGGAGGCTTTGTGCCGGTGCATTGTGCGAGCTGGTGCTTTGGCAATGAACCAGAATTCGATCAACTGGTCGGCGGTCGGTTTGATAGCCACGGAGGCGGAACGTTCACTGCCAAGGTGATCAAGGCAGAACACCCGGCGATGTCAGGAGTGAAGGAGTTCGAGGCGTGGGATGAGACCTACAAGCACCGGAATCATAATGAAAAGGATCGCACGGTGCTGATGGTGCGGGAAGTGGCGGGAGGCGGGGACAATATCAAGGAGCCCGAACCGTGGACGTGGGTACGCACGCAAGGGAAGGGCCGCGTTTTCTATACGGCTTCAGGGCACGACGAACGTGTGTGGGACCAGTCGGCTTTTCATCAGTTGCTCAAGGCCGGGATCCTCTGGGCAGCGGGTGATGCGCGGAAGCAATCCTACGAGAAGTTCATCGCGGGACGCGCACCGCTCAAGCACGAGAAACGAGGGGATATTCCAAACTACGAGAACCGCCCCGAGCCACTTCCGTATCAGCTTCCGCTCCCTGCCAAGGACAGCATGAAATACACGCAGGCGCCGATCGGCTTCCGCCTGGAACTCTTTGCGAGCGAGCCGGATATCATCAATCCGATTGGCCTGGCCTGGGATGAGCGTGGACGACTCTGGGCGGCTGAGACGGTCGACTACCCGAACGAGATGACTCCGGACCGGGTCGGAAACGACAAGATCAAGATTCTGGAGGATACCGATGGGGATGGAAAGTGTGACAAGGTGACGGTCTTTGCGGATGGTCTCAACATCCCGACCTCGCTGACCTTCTCCCGTGGTGGAATCATCGTGGCTCACGTCCCGGACTTCCTCTTCCTGAAAGACACGGACGGCGACGACAAGGCCGACGTGCGTGAAGTGATTAATACCGGATGGGGCACGGGAGACACGCACGCTGGTCCGTCAAATCTGCGCTACGGGTTCGACAACTGGATCTGGGGGGCGGTCGGTTACTCGTCCTACAGTGGCACGGTTGGCGGTGAGCAGAAGAGATTTGGATCCGGCGTCTTCCGCATGAAGCCGGACGGATCAGCGCTCGAGTTCATGCATCAGTTTAATAACAACACCTGGGGGCTAGGGTTCAACTCGTCCGGTGATGTGTTTGGCTCCACTGCCAACAACAATCCCAGCTTCTTCTGTGGTATTCCGGCCACTGCCTACCGCGGCGGCAAGAGGGGTATGACAGCGAAGATGATTGCGACCGATCGCTCGTTCCATCCGATTACGCCGAATATCCGCCAGGTCGATGCATTCAACAACTACACGGCGGGAGCTGGTCATGCGCTGGCAACCTCGGCGGCCTTCCCGGAGTCCTACTGCGAGAAGATGGCGTTTATCGGCGGGCCTACCGGCCACCTTCTGGGGATGTATGAAATTTCTCCGACAGGTGCGGGCTATAAGGCGAAGAACGCGTTTGCCTTTCTCGCATCGGCGGACGAGTGGTTCTCGCCGGTGGCGGCGGAGGTGGGGCCGGATGGCCATTTGTGGGTGGCTGACTGGTATAACTTCATCATTCAACACAATCCCACACCCAGCAAGGGGCGTGGTGGCTACGATGCAAAGCGGGGGAAAGGGAACGCCCACGTCAATCCGAACCGCGACCGCGGACATGGCCGGGTTTATCGTGTGATCTGGGAAGATGCGCCGAAGTCGAAGATCACGTCGCTGGCTGGAGCAGGTGACAAGCAGCTTGTTGCGGCGCTGGAGAGCGACAACCTGTTCTGGCGGCACACCGCGCAACGGCTCCTGGTGGACGGAGGAAAGAAGGGAGCGGTTCCCGGGCTGAAGAAGAAAGTGCGGGCGGGCGGAATCGGCGCTATTCAGGCACTCTGGAGTTTGAGTGGGCTCGGCGCCCTCGATACAGAAACGCACCAAGCAGCCCTGATGAGCAAAGACCCGGCGCTACGTCGGAATGCGATCAATGCCCTCGGCAATGACGCGGCCGCGCTCCAGCTTTTCTTCGATACCGCGGTGGTGCAGGACGAGGAACTGATAGTACGCCTCGCCGCGTTCAACAAAATGATCCAGTTCGACGATCAAAAGACGATCACGCAGGCAGCCAAGGAGTTGATCAAGGACTTTTCCAATGCGAGTGAGCCGTGGCTCTCGCAGAGCTTGCGCAATGCAGGTGCCGGCCCGGTGGAGCGAGGACCGTCCAAGCTCGGCAAGGAGCTCTTGGTCAACGGTTCGTTCGAAAAGCTGAGCGGCGATTTTGCGGCCGGATGGAGTGGGCGCTCGTTCCGCGGGACGGCCCAGCACAAGTTGGCGAAGGTTGGCCGGACTGGAGAACACTCCATTGAGATTTCGGCCGCCAAGGCTGCCGAGTGGGGGGTCACCATTGATGTCCCGGTCGATATGAACTCGGAATACGAACTGAGCGCCTGGGTGAAGACGGAAGGCGTGGGAGGTGGCGGACGTGGCGCATTGCTCTACGTCAGCGCCCATCCCAATGCACCGGGGAGCAACGGGATCAAAGGCACGCAGGATTGGACGCAGATCAAGCTACGCTTCAACTCGGGATCGCAAAAGGTCGCCAGCATCAACTGTCTTTTCGGGGGGTGGGGCGTATCGACCGGAAAGGCGTGGTGGGATGATGTCAGTCTGCGCAAGGTCGAGTATGAGACGATCACAAAGGACGAGACCGAAGTCACGGAAGGTGATGTGGAGCGCGGCAAGAATATCTTCAAGACGCACCCGATCGCCAACTGTGCACGTTGCCATGCGGTAAACGGGGAGGGTGGCCCGATCGGGCCAGCCCTCGACGCCATCGCGACACGCAAGCAAGAGGACTACATTCTTGAGAGCTTGGTGGATCCCGGAGCAGCAATTGCCGAAGGATTCCAGGGGCAGGTCTCGCCAATGCCGCCGATGGGCGTGTTGTTGACGCAGCAGGAGCTGGCCGACGTGATGGCTTACCTGATGACGCTGAAGTAGGATTCTGCAGTTATCAGGCAAGCCATGACCGCGCAGGATCGGGGCGGGGTGAAGCGGGCAGACTGGAGATACTACTTCATGAGCCTTCTACTGCACCTTCAGGGTCGGCTTGTCTGCCTCCGTATCCGATTTCCCCTCTCCATCCGGTTCTCCCTCAGGGTCTGATTCTACCTCCGCGAGCCCCTTTAGCTCTTTCAGCCAGTTGGGCGCTTCCGGATGGGTAAGATTTTCGCGAATGATCCGTCCGAGAGACTGGAGGGACGACGACGCGTTTGGACCGAAGAGCACGGCATCGCGATTCTTGCCCCAGTGCAAGACAGGGAGGCGGTCCTTACTGAAGTCTTCCTCTGAGACTTTCTTCTGACGGGCATCTTCACGCTGCTGATCTCTTTTGCGATCCCGGTTATCGAGGCCAAAACGACGGGTGAGACTTTCTGGAATTCCTGCAGGAAGATCGACCGGGAGGCCTAGTCCCCCCCCGCGGCCTGCACTCGCAAGGGTTTTGCTCTCGTGGACGATACGCTTGTCCCAGGCGGCCTGTATTGCGGGGTGGTTTTTTTCCTTGCGGAAGTGCGGGAGAATAACTCCTTCGTAGACCCTGCTGACCGGGAGCGGCGCGTCTATCCACGTTTCCAGAGACGGCATGGTCAGGGACAGTTTGAGACGCTCCGCAAACACCGACTCGAGAGCTGGCGTGATAAGAATTCGCTGTTGCCCTTCGAGTTTGTCGAAGTCTCCAGCCAGATCATCGTAGTAGTCGATCAGCAACGGCATCACTTTCTTCACTCCGGCCGCTTCGCCCCTCTCAAGAGAAACTGCAAGGGTAAGGAGTAGGAACCTCGCCTGGTATTGCAGGGCGGCCACGTGTTCAGTGCTCTTGATCCGATCCTCGTTGCGCTCCCGCCACTCCCGCCATTCGGCCTCCCGTTTTCCCACCGCGTCGAACTGCAACTCCTTGATACAGGCCATGTAGTATTGATAGGTGGCCTTGGGGCTTTTGAGAATGGCCTGCAGCGTGCTGACAGCGCGTGAGTTATTGGTGGCAGAGCCGCCGTGTAACTTTTGATGTAGCTCTGCGATCATCTGGTCGACCTTCGTCTTCTCCGCAGGGGTGAGGCTTTGGGCAGAGCTGGAGCCATAAACCAGTAATATTGCGGAGAATGCGATGGCGGGGAGCGTGTTGAGCGTTCTCATAATGCCTATTGGAATAGCACATTGCCGAGCGTAAGGGAAGGCAGCACCGTATGAGAGTGCAGAAACCAGTGCGCGGGTCGGTTTGGCCCTGCCTCTGCGCGGGAGGCTGATCCGGATGAAGATGAAAGAATGTCCAGAGACGGTTGGCCCACGCCCAAGGTGAGATGTCACTGCGCGATGACGCAAAGGTGGTCCCTCGCATTGACTTTTTTTCTTTTTGGCCTGAACTGGCTATGATCTGACTTTCCCCCGTTGTGTATGAGTGAACCCAAGATAGCAGCCCGCCAGCCCATCGGGGTGGAACTTGAGGCCGGCAAGACCTATTACTTCTGCAGTTGCGGTGAATCCGCTCGCCAGCCGTTCTGCGATGGCTCGCATAGTGGAACCGATTTCTCGCCACAGGCCTTCACCGCCGAAAAGGATGGCAAGGCCTTCCTCTGCCAATGCAAACGAACCGCGGATTCCCCTTTCTGCGACGGAGCTCACGCCAAGCTT
>JAKVCR010000223.1 GCA_022448985.1 Roseibacillus sp. | reverse complement strand
TCCTTCCGGGGCCTTCGCCTTGTTCATCGGCGTGGTGGTGTGTGGTCCATGGGTAAGGAGCATCGGGTAGTAGACCAGGAAAGGGGCATCCTTGTGGCGCTTGATATAATCAATCAGGAAGCGATTAATCGTATCGGGACCATAGGGGACCTTGCTGCGTTTGCCATTGGTAACCACCAGCCCATTCCAGAAACGCTCCTGGGTTTCAGGTTGGCCCTCTTCAACTCCCGGCCAGACGCAGTGTTCATCAAAGCCGTGCTTTTCCAGGGCATCGGGTTCCCTGCCCAGGTGATTGATCTGCCACTTGCCCCCGATGGCGGTGGCGTATCCGTCCTCGCGCAACAGCCGGGCAAAGGTTGTGAAACGGTCCGCCCGTAACCCGGCCCCGCCCCAGCGGGGGACGTCATAATGCTGGATCCAGCCATGATGGCAGGGATACTGGCCGGTCAGGAGGGTGACCCGGGTGGGGGTGCAGATGGGGGTGCACCAGGCCGTCTCGTAGCGGACGCCCTGCCCCGCCAGCCGGTCGATATTCGGGGTGGGATGCCTCGCGCCGTAGCAACTGACCCAGTCCCGCCCCATGTCGTCGACCATGATCAGGATGACATTGGGGCGTTCGGCAGCGTGGACGACAACAACCATCCACAGGAACAGAAGCAGCGTTTTCATTTCGAGTGGAAGGGCTTGCTGGCCACGATTTGTTGAATCAATTCCCGCAAGCCATTCCGGTGTCCGGGCATGGCCGCGACAATCCGGTCAATATCGTCGCGATCCGTGAAACTAATCCTGCGACCCAGGGCGTAGACGAGGAGTTTTTCTGTCAGGCAGCGGGTGAATTGTTCCGGTCTTTGCCCGAGGTAATTGCGGATCCCGTCAGGCCCATTGATCACGGTTCCGTCCGGCATTTTTCCGGATGCATCAATGGGCAGCCGCTTGCCATAGCGATCGCGCCAGCGGCCGAGGAAATCGTAATGCTCCATCGAGAGGCCGAGCGGATCGATCCGGCGGTGGCATTCGAAACAGGTGGCATTTTCCCGGTGCTTCCCCATTTGCTCCCGGATGGTGGTCACGCCGCGGGTATCGGGTTCGATTGGCTCGACGTCCGGGGGCGGAGGGTTGGGTGGGGTGCCAAGGAGGTTCTCCAGAATCCAGACACCTCTCAGGACGGGTTGGGTCTCCACCCCATTCGAGGTGGCGGTGAGAATGCTTCCCTGTCCCAGCAACCCGCCACGATGATGTTCGGGTTTCAGGCTGATGCGTTGGAACCCCTGGTGATTGACGTCCGGGATGTCATAGTGCCGGGCCAGGGCGGCGTTGAGGAACGTGTAATCGGAGTCAATGAACTCGAGGATGCTCCGGTTCTCCGATAGCACATGCTGGAAATAGCGTCGCGTTTCCTCGCGCATGGCGGTTTCAAGATCGTCGGCGTAGTAGGACCGGTTCTTCTCCGGGTCGGGAGGCATTTCCCCCAGTTCACGGAGATGCAGCCACTGCTCGACGAAATTCTGGCTGAGGGCCGAGGCACGGGGATCCTTGAGCATCCGCTCAACCTGTGCGCGGAGACCGGCCGGGGTCTGGAGAATGCCCGAAACAGCCGCAGCGCGTAATTCGGCATCCGGCATGGAACTCCAGAGGAAGTACGACAGCCGCGATGCCAGTTCATGGGCCTCCAGTTTGCGGTCCCCGGGACCGGGGGAATATTCCGTAAGATACAAGAACCGGGGCGAGGTCAGGATCGCTCGCACGCCATAACGGGCTGCCGCCCAGAAATCCTTTTTCTCCTCCAGGTAACGCTCGGCGAGATCAAGGTAGGGCTTGATCTCGGCAGCGGTCACCGGTCGCCGGAAGGCGGCGTTGGCAAGCCGGGTCAGGCAGTCCCGCAGATATTCCGGCCCCGGTGCTATGGGCGAGTCTGGAAAGTAGCGGTCAAAGCCCGGCAGGGGCCACTGTTCGTAGAAGGGCCCCTCGATCCCAAGCGTGTAGACATGTAATTCCGGACCGGACCCGATATACATCTCCGGTGGGTTGCGGGCCGGGTGAAGCGCGTCCTTGTTGTACTTGGGCAGCACCTTGCGCAGGATGCGCTTGAAGGATCCGTTGGGACCGTTTGCCCAGTGCACATGAAAGGTGAAGCCCTTTTCCAGCCAGACCCGGTGTTCGATCTCAACTATCCTGTCATCCGGTATCTCGTACTCCCCAATGATCCGGTGGGCGGTAGCTCCCAGTTCACGGGAGTCAACCGATATGGAGAGGCGCATGGGCTCATCGGAGTTGTAGCGAAGATCCTGGTTCTTGTAGCGCGATTTCCTGCGGATCGCCCTCGCTGAAAAACGGATGGCATACTCACCCGCGGTCGGCACCCCCCTCCGCTTATCGAGCCGCGTCAACCCGAGCGGCTGGCGGAACTTGATGAACATGCGCCCGGCTGCCCGCCGACCACCCTTGTCGAGGGAGTTGTTGGGTTTCTCATCCGCCTTGTCATAGCGAATGATTTCGGGCCGGGGCCCCGGGCGAATGATCTTGCCTGCCACCTTGCGGGCGGCTTCCAGGTAATTCCGCAGCAGATGCCCCGAGGTCACCAGGCCTTCCCCCACGTTATCAAACCCCTCCACCGCATCATCGGGTGGAAACGTGATGGTGGGATCGAAATCGATCATCTCCAGGTCGAACAGGTCCCGAATCGTGTTGCGATACTCCACCCGGTTCAACCGGCGCAGCACCACCTTGCCGGAGTTTTCACTGGCCACTTCCCGGGCATGAGCCAGGGACCGGGTCAAATGCTCCACCACGAGCCTTAGCTCGGCCGGCGCGGGCTGCGATTTTCCTTCCGGGGGCATTTCCCCGAGATTCAGCTGGTCCAGGATTTCCTGGAACATCTCCGCCTCCTCCAGCCTGGTAAAATCGCCGGTCAACCTGTCAAAGCGGCGATCGCCCTTCTGTTTGTCTGGTCCGTGACACTGGATGCAGTGGTCCTTCAGGAATGGCCGGAGCATGTCGGGCGCGTCAGCCCCCTGCAGACTGGTGCCCGGCAGAGCAGCCAGCACGATGATGGAAAGGTAGAGCCTCAAACCAGGAGATGATTCAGGTTGCCCCTGCTGGTGGAGAAGCGATCGGTTTCCACGCCCAGCTTCTGCAGGATGGAAACATAAAGGTCGCAGAGCGGCCGGCCATCGCGGCCATTGCGCTCGAACCGATGATGCTGCCCGGTCTTGAACCCGCCGCCAGCGAGCAGAATGGGCAGGTTGCGGCTGGAATGGGAGCTGGCGTTGCCCATGCCGCTGCCGAACAGGACAACCGTGGAATCCAGGAGCGGTTTACCATCCACATCCCGGGTTTCCTTCATCCGATCCAGAAAACGCGCCAGCTGCTGTGTGTAATAGAGCTCAATGATCGTAAGCTGCCTGAGCAGATCCGGCCTTTTCCCGTGGTGAGTCAGTGAATGATAACCAAGCTCCACCCCCTCGAACGGAAACAGGCGATTCCCGCCCGGATGCCCGAAGGTAATGACATTGGTGGACCGGGTCTGCAGGGCCAGCACCATGAGGTCATACATCACCGGCGTATTGTAGGGATAGCTCAGGTCGACCACCACCTCGTCGTTTCCCCGGATGATCTCATCGCTCGCCTTTGGCTTGGGCACATCAAGCCACTTCGTCTGGCGCTGCAGTTTGAGTTCCACCTCCCGCACTGCGGTCAGGTACTCGTCCAGTTTGGCCTGATCGACCGCAGTCACCCTTGCCCCGAGTCGCTTGGCGTCCGCGTGCACCACATCCAGAATACTGCCATCCTCATTCAGGAACCTCCGCTGGTTGGCCTTACCCTTCACGTTGTCCTCGAGAAACAATCTGGAAAACACCCGGGTCGGGCTCCCATCGGTCGGCAGGATCACCCCGCCCCGTGACCAGGAAATACCTCCGGACCCCAGGCGCAATGACGGGAAGCGAGTCTCTTGCCCGATCTGCTCGGCCAGCAATTGATCGAGGGAGTGCAACCGCTGGGGCTGATCCCTGGTATCCTTCAACTCCATCCCGTTGAGCAGCGTGTTGGAGCAGCCATGCCCACCGCCCACACCCGGATGGTCAAGGTTGTTGAAGACACTGAAATCGGGACGATGCTTTTCGAGTGGCTTGAGAAGGGCTGGCAAATCGTAGTCCTCCCCGGTTTGCTCGGGAAAGAAGCCCCCGGGATTCATCCCGTAGCCGGGCGCAACACATACAAACCGTTTTGCCGCTGCAGCCTCAGCCGGTGCGGCA
The DNA here is from genome assembly GCA_022448985.1 of Roseibacillus sp. GTDB lineage: Bacteria > Verrucomicrobiota > Verrucomicrobiia > Verrucomicrobiales > Akkermansiaceae > Roseibacillus_B. The sequence continues at coordinate 4,337 of JAKVCR010000223.1, read as the reverse complement.
TGGACTGATTCAAGAACCGGAAGGGCCAGGGATACCCCGGCCCCGCGCAGGAAATTTCGTCGACTCAAAGATGACATGCTTATCCGCTGACCCCGGTCAGCTTACTATCAACTGGAGATACGGCGCAAGCGAGTTGGCAGAATCCACCCCAAATCATCCGGATTGCCATCCCCCTCTCCATGTCACAGGCTTGCCGCAACCCTCCATACTCTCAAACAAGAAAGAGGATCCCATGGCTAGCAGCACTCCTTTACAAAGGATCAGATCCACCGGCCTACTCGTCACCCTCGCGGGCAGCCTCTGCCTGGGCGCCTCCCCCCGCGCCGCCGCCGCCGACACTCTGATCGACATCGTCGATGGTGTGGTCATCCCCGGACCCCAGCGTGACGCGCCCGGCAGTGAGCACTTCCTCGCCTGGGATGGTGACGTGAATACGAGGACCTTCTCTACCAACTCCGGGACTCAGGCCGCTCCCCAGCGCACCCTGCTCGACCTGGAACCAGGTGGGCACCTCCTGTCGCGCATTCGTATCAACGATGTCGCCGACAACGACAACAACGGACGCATGCAGCAAATCACCGTCCGGTTGACCACAGACATCGACGCCGACCTGAGCACCCGCACCTATACCGATGTCACAAGCCTGATGGTCCTCTCCCTGCCCGACGACGCCCCCACCGCTCCCAATGTCAATGTCACCGGTGCCACCGTCGAACACCTAGACACTCTCCACGACGGTTTCTACTCCCTCACCTTCGACCCGGTCCCCGACGTAACCGGCATCGAGTTCGAGTGGGCGAACGAAGGTTTCTTCAGACACTGGACCATCCGCGAGATCGAAGCCCACGCCGCTCCCACCGAGGATCCGGATCTTCTGGTCGCTTCAGTAGTCAACCTCGAACTCCCGGGCGCCGACACGATCCTGATCCGGCTCCGCAATGGGGGACAGAGCCAGAATCTCAACATTTCCAACGTCGAGATCACCGGGGGCACCCAGCAGGGCTCCTTCTCCAGCGTCCAGTTCCCCGGTCAGTTGACGCCTGGTGGGGTCGGCACGGTCGAGGTTGATTTTGATCCTGGAAACACTCTCGGCGACTTCGAGGGGATCCTTACCATTTCCAGCGACGATCCATCCGATCCCGAGAAAACCATCACCATCAACGTGACCCGGCCCGAACCGCCTATCCCCACAGGTGACACCCTTATCGATATCGTTGCCGGCCTGGTGGCCCCTGGTCCGGGCCGCACCGCGAACAACCCTCCGGAGAACGCCTTCGACGGCGACGTGGGTACGCACACCTTCATGACAGAGTCCGATACCCAGACCGCGCCTCAGCACACCTACCTCGATCTGGATGACGGGCTCCACAATCTCTCGCGCATCCGGATCAATGACGTGGCAGGAAATGACAACAACGGGCGCATGCTGCGCATCGTCATCCGCGTCACGACCGATACCAACCCCGACCTCGCGGACCGCACTTACAATGATGTCACCAACATGGCCGTGCAAAAGTTCGATGGCGACGCCGAGCCGCTGCCCAATGTCATCATCACCGGGAACTCCATCGAACACCTCGACACCCTCCACGACGGCTTCTATTCCATCACCTTCGATCCTGTTCCCAATGCCACCAGCATCGAGATCGAGTGGGAGAACGAAGGCCCGTTCAAACACTGGAACGTTCGCGAGATCGAGGCCTACTCCGGCACCGCGTCGGGGCCCGCCGTTCGGATCACGGACATCTCCTACAATGCCTTTGCGGACAGCATCAGCATCAGCTGGGAGAGCAAGGACGGCAATCTCTACAATCTCCGGAGCGAGACTGATCTCCCGAATTCCCCCACCGCCAATTGGCCCATCGTGGGGGCCAACCAGGATATCGTCGCCACACCCCCCGAGAATACCATCACCTTCGCCCGCCCCGGCGATCTCACGCGCTTCTATGTCGTCGAGTGTTTCCCCGCTCCCCCAGTGGCCGTCTTCTCGGAGAACTTCGACGCCGCCGTGGCTCTGCCGCCCGGCTGGACCACCGGCATCAACCCTACTGACACCGGATCGACCGCTTGGGAGTTCGGAATCCCTTCCGGCGTGGGCCCGGGTGCCGCCAACAGCCCTCCGAACTGCGCCGCTACCAACCTGGGCGGCGCCTACGGAGCGGACAGCGACATCTATCTGCGCACGCCGGCGATCGATCTGACCTCCGCCAGCGGAGCCACTCTGAACTTCGCCCAGTGGGTGGATATCGAAGCCAGGTTCGACTTCGGACAAATTCGCCTCCTCGATGCCGATGCTGCTGAAGCCGAGATCGCAGTGCTCGATATGACCATCGACGGAGAAGACCCAGCCGACTGGGAATCTTACAGCAAGAAGCTCCCCACCCCTGCTCTCGGCAAGAATGTTCGCTTCGAATTTCGCCTCAATACCGACGACTTCGATCCCGACCCCTTCGCGGGATGGTACCTGGACAACGTCATAGTCACCGTCCCATGAACACGAGGAACTGCGGGGCAACGAGCGGGTGCCTCTGCTCAGGGGCGCCCACAATCATCCGGATTGCCCTCCTCCTCTCTCTGTCACAGTCTTCCCCCGAACATTCGTTCTCCGCGTCCCGCGGAAATCGTTCGCGCACTTTCTAAAACCTTAAGCCTGCCATGACCCGAACTGCTCTTCCTCTAACAACCGCGGCGGTCCTTTCGCTCTGCCCCTGCCCGGCATGGGCTGCCGATGGCAATCGCCTCGTGCACCTCGATGAACCGAACAACCCCTGGCAGTTCCATCGCGAGTCACCCAAACTCATCACCCCACAGTGGATCGGTGAAAAGGGCGTGCACGGGGTGGCCGTGCTTGCCATCGACGACATGTCGGGCGACGGCCAGCACTTCCGCAACTACCTGAGCCCGATCATCGACCGGCTCAAGCTCATCGACGGCCGCGGTCCGGTCAGCATCACCTGCAATCGCCCGGACCCCACTCATCCCAACATGCAGTGGCTGCTCGGCCAGGGAGTCTCGCTGGAGACCCACACCCTGAGCCATCCCTGTCCGCTCCTGCATCGCCTCGACTTCGCGCGGGCCGCCACCGACTACCACCGCTGCGTCGATCTCCTGGCCTCCATCCCCAACAACCGCTCGGTGGGATTTCGCTTCCCGTGCATGGACGGCCAGAACACGCCGAGCCCCCGCGCCTACGCCGAGATCATGAACGGCGTGAGCGAGATGGGAAATTTCATGTCGTCAAGCACCAGCGTGGGCATGGTCTTCACTCCTACGGACCCGGAACTGCCGCGCTCGATCTTCGAGGGCGACCCCGCCGGCGGGAGGCGCTTCTCCAAGTACCTGATGACGGGCTTCGTCAACTACATCGAAGATTACCCGTATCCCTTCACGGTCGGAAACATGATCTGGGAGATCCCCTTCGTCTATCCGAACGACTACACCGGCCAGGCCCTGAACGGAGCCCAGAACCCGGTCATGATTGCCGATTTCAAGGCCGCGGTGGATGCCACGGTCGCGAAGCAAGGCGCGGTTTCGCTTTGCTTCCACGCCGGCGGCTGGATGCGCAATGACCAGATGGTCGAGATCGTCGATCACTCCGCCCGCACCCACGGCAAGAAGGTGAAGTTCCTCACCATGCGGGAGATGGACGAACGCATGGTCGAGAATATGCTGGCTGGCCATTCCCTCCGCAACACGAAGGGCGGTGACAATGGCGTTCGCATCTTTGATATCGACGGCAACGGCTACATGGATGTCGTCATCGGCAACGACAGGACCAGGCTGAGCCGCATCTGGAATCCGGAGAAGGAATCCTGGCAGGAGTCCCCCTTCCCCACTCTCGTCACTCCCGCCCTGCGCTTCGGGATCCTCGACAAAAGCGGAAGGGCCGCTGCGATCGAAACAGACGGGCGCGGCGTAAACCGTGCCTGGCGCTTCGACGGCAAGGCCTGGGTGGCCGACCAGTCACTGGTGGCGGGACTGGCCGGGGTGACCACACACCGCAAGGGCGCCGACGGGGGCGTGCGCCTGCGCGATGTCGATGGCGACGGAATCTGTGAATTGATCGTCGGGACGCCCACACAGTCCGCGGTTTATCGCCTCGGGAAGAAAGGCTGGGAGAAGCTTCCCTTCGGACTGCCGGAGGGATCTTCGATTGTGACCGGGGCAGGTGGAGACGCGGGCCTTCGCTTCGCCGATATCGATGACGACGGGCAACAGGACGTCATCTTCTCGAACGGCGAGCGCTACGGCACATGGATGCTGGATTCCCTCCGGACCGGCTGGTCCCGGAGCGGCCTTCATGGCAGGCGCCAGGGCGACGGAGTGGGAGAACAACA
>JAKVCR010000222.1 GCA_022448985.1 Roseibacillus sp. | reverse complement strand
AGGGATGGTGCTCGGTACTGGATTTGAACCAGTGACTTCATCCGTGTGAAGGATGCACTCTACCACTGAGTTAACCGAGCATCTGGGCGGAGACTTAGCGCAGGGGTGCGGGGGTGGCAAGCGTGGATCATTTCTTGGGATGCAGGCCCTCGGCCTTCCCCTTCTTGATCTCGACCCCCCGCAGGACGATGTCGTCGAAGTAGCCCCTGTCGTCGAAGGAACCGATGCCGACCTGTCCCCAGGTGAAGGTCTTGTCGACCGCCGACTTCACGGGTTTCTCCATGTCGTCGAAGTAGACGTCGATTTTTCCACTCTCGACGTCGCGCACGATCTTGAGGTCGTGGAACTGGCCGTTCTTCCAGGGGATGCCTTCCTTGGTGAGGATGAGGTTCTTGCGGGCGGCATGGTTGACGATGAAGATCTGGCTCGAGTTGGGGTCGGGCTTTTCGCCGAGGTGGAGGTAGTAGAAGTGGGAGGGGTCCTGGTAGTTGAAGAAGAAGCAGAGGTCGCGGTGTCCGCGGGAGGTCTGGGTGGTCTGGATCCGGGCGGTGAGGACGAAGGATCCCACGATCTTGTCCTTGAGGAGCGCAATGCTGTGGGGACTGCGGAAGGGGGGGCGATACCTGGAGACGCCGAGGAGTTCAAAGACCTGGTTGCCTTCCACGGTGGTGAGTTTCCACTTGCTGTCGTCGGTGGTCTTCCAGGCGCTGGCGTCCTTGGAGAAGTCTTCCTTGTGGATGACAGGCAGTTCCTTGTCGGCGTGGACCGGGAGGGCGAGGGCGAAGGTGGTGAGGATCAGGGATAAGCGCATGGTTTTCACGGCGGGAGTGTAGAGGGATTCGAGGGATGGGGAAGGGGGAATCGTCCGGAATGGTGGTGTTCAGCCGGTCGCCGCAGCCCGGGCCTCCTCGAGAAGGGCGAGCCACTTCCCGACGAAGTGCCCGCTGTCGTGGTAGGTGCGCCCGCTGATGAGGTTTCCGTCCACCACGCAGGGTTCATCGACGAAAACGCCCCCGCAGACCTCGAGGTCGAACCGGCACTTGGGGACGGTGGCCATCCGGCGGTCCCGGACGCAACCGGCAAAGGCGGGGATCTCGACCCCGTGGCAGACGGAGGCGATCGGTTTGTTTTCCTCGAAGAAGTGCCGGGTGACGCGGACGAGGTCGTCGTCGTAGCGGATGTACTCGGGGGCCCGGCCGCCACTGAAGAAGATGCCGAGGTAGTCGGCAGGGTCGATTTCGCTGAAGGCCACGTCGGCCTCGATGGAGTAGCCTTCCCATTCGCGGGTGATGGTCCAGCCGGGCTGGACCTCGTGGAGGACCATCTGGTAGCGCCGTTTTTCCGGGGCGGCCACCACCGGTTGAAAGCCGCTCTCGATGAGGCGGTAGTAGGGGTAGAGGGTGTCGACGGTTTCGGTGGCGTCGCCGACGATGAGGAGGACCTGGGACATGGTGGAGTAGGGGGGACCAGTGGATCACTTCAGGAACCGGTGTAAAGCATGGGCTGCGCTCGTGATCCGATCCTCAGAGGTTTTGCAGGCACTTCTCAAGGTAGGA